>JANXSH010000692.1 GCA_025356615.1 Planctomycetia bacterium
GGTCTCTAAATCGTCTATCCAAACGACCGGCGACAGAGATCCTGGGGGCCAAGCCGAAGTGATGGGATTGTTGAGTTGAAGAATCAGTTCGAGACATTGACCTATGCACCGGCTCCGCGAAGCGGGCGTTGGCCCTTCGAGTCGCTGGATTAAGCGAGCGATTCTCTGCCGCATCTCCGGCGTTGGTCCGGCTGACGACGCGCGGCGAAGTGCCCGTTCGGTCACGGCCCCCAGTTTGCGGAGTTCGAGTTCGGCACCCTCCCGCTCTTTGAAGGAGTCCGAATCGAGTCGTGCGATGAGCACGTTCCAAGGTTTGGAATCGATCGCCTTAGCTGGAGAGAGTTTGCTCGCCAGAAGCCCGACTGCCTCCTTGGGCGATCCCACCAATTGCCAAATGGCTCGAAACGCCTTCTTGGCATCAGCACTCGCAAGTGCATCCCAGGATGGCTCGCCCTTTTTCCAGGCGAGCGAGTCTGGTGCCGCACGTCGAGTCGTGTTCGGCTGTGAGACATAAAGGGGGTCAGAGAGCCGATAGACTTTGGTCAGGCCATAGGTGTCGCCGATGGCGAGCAAATCCCCGCTGGGAGAAAGAGCCGTACCGCTCACCCCGGTGCTGTGGAGCATCATTTCCCGGACCTCCCGTCGTCCTGCAATGTCCCAGAAGCGGACGGTAGCTGCGTGTTCGCCGAGCCCCGTCGTCGTATCGTTGACCGCGATCAGGAGCCCTGACGGGGTAAATTGGAGGTATCTCGGTCCACCGTCCCATTTCCAGCGGGCTATCCTTTTCCCTTGATCGACGTTCCAGAGGCAGATGGTGGCAGTATGGAGACGGTTACTGGCCGAAGCGACGAGTTCACCGTCGGAGGAGGCGGCAACTCGCCCGACGGCTTCGCCGTGACCGCGGAGAGTCGATTGCACTTTCGAGTCTCTGAGCCGCAAGATACGCACGAGAGAATCTTCCTCGCCTACGACGATGTCCTTCCCGTTACCCCGATAAGCAAGGCTGAAATAGGAAATCCTCGGGGCGGATGCCAGTTGCGTCGTCTCCTCGAACGTGCGAGTATCCCAAACAGAGATCCCCGCCCCGGCCACGAGGGCGACATGCCGGCCTCGTGGCGAGAGGGACATGTCGTACACCCGTTGATCCACTGCGAGCTTGCCGGCGACGGTTTGCTTCTCGACATCCCATACCCGAACCACCGGATCTGGTCCATTGACGGCCGTGAGTAGGAATCGACCGTCCGGGGTGAACGCAGGTGAGACGTGAGAGTAGTATTCGTTGGGCTGGTCCGGGAGTACGGCCCTCACTTGCCGGCTGGACACCTCCCACAGGAGTACGCCTTGTTTGGGGCGGCCGGCGATGGAGGCCAAGGTGCGTCCGTCTGGGGAGAATGCAAGGGGTCCGGCAGCGACGAGGTCGGCGATGGGGGTCGGCGGTCTCCAGGGCGGGCCGGGTGGCGCAGCAGCCGAAAGCAGGGATGACGTTACAAGGGCAATGAGTAAGACGCACCCGACAAAGTGGCGCGACCCGACGCCTGATGCTGTGGCCCCTGGTAGCATGTCGAACGACCCCGAGGTGATCCCATTCGCTGAAGTTCTTCTAACGGGAACAGGGTGACAGGACGTTCGGCGAAAAGGTTCGCCCGACGCCCCGTCACCCTGCGAGAGTGGACCGACCTACCACGCGAAGTGGGAGAACGCCTTGTTGGCGTCGGCCATCTTGATCGTATTCTCGCGCCGGGTCATGGCCTCGCCCTCGCGGCGGTAGGCCGCCATGAGTTCGTCGGCGAGGCGTTGGAACATCGGCCGGCCGCTCTTGCCGCGCGACGCGCCAAGGATCCAGCGGATGGCGAGGCTCTGCTGGCGCTTCTTGTTGACGGCCATCGGGACCTGGTAGGTCGCACCACCGACGCGCTTGGAGCGGACCTCGACGCTCGGCTTGACATTCTCGACCGCGATCGAGAAGACCTCGATGGGGTTGATGTCCGGCATGCGCCTCTTGATCTGGTCCATGGCACCGTAGAAGACGCGCATCGCGGTCGCCTTCTTGCCGCCGTACATGAGGCAGTTGATGAATTTGCTGGCCAAGTCGGACCCGTAGATGGGGTCCGGCTTGAGGGTCTCCGCACTGGCAGTCGCTTTGTTCATGTCGTCCGTCTCGTCCCGCGAGGGTGGCGTGGTCTAGTTGAGGGAAGGCTCGGGGACCACGCGAAAACTGGTATAAGGGCGAACCGAGCGGACCTGACCACACGGTTCGAACACCAACTGGTTGACCTGACCGCACGTCGGGCAGGGGATTCGTACCGAGGCGAGGGTCGTCCCCCCCATCCGCCCCAGATTCGGGCCGCTACACTGGACGGTCACGCGAACCGCCTGCGGACAGCCGCAACACGCGAACTCGAGGGAAGCGGTGAGTTTCTGCATCTTCGCCTACTCCTTGGCTAGGTGCTTCGTACCCAGGGCGAGTCGCGGACTACTTGGCGTCCTTCTTGGCCCCGTACTTCGACCGGGCCTGCTTGCGTCCGCTGACGGCCTGCGAGTCGAGGACGCCGCGGACGATGTGGTAGCGCACACCGGGCAAGTCGCGGACGCGGCCGCCGCGAACCAGCACGATCGAGTGCTCTTGCAAATTGTGGCCCTCGCCGGGGATGTAGGCCGTCACTTCGATGTCGTTCGAGAGTCGAACACGGGCCACCTTGCGGAGGGCCGAGTTCGGCTTCTTCGGTGTCATCGTCTTGACCTGCAAGCAGACGCCCTTTTTCTGGGGGCATCCCTGCATGGCCGGGTGCTTCGGTCGGCTGCGCTGCGGCTCACGCGCTTTGCGCACCAGCTGGTTGATCGTCGGCATCGTGTTCTTGTTACCGTGCGGATTGCTCGCCCTTCGGTCCCCGCGCCGCGCGAAGGGACTCAGATCGATTAGACTAGACGTTCCGGTGGCGATGGTCAAGAGGGGCCGGAGGGAATCGGGGAATCGGGGCTATTCCAATGCTTCCACCTGCCTGTAGGATAGGGTTGGTGGGCATGAGAAAAACTCATCGCGAGGAACTGGATGGAAACCTGGCAAGAAGCGTGGCTCGAAGGGGACAAGATGCCACCTCATTCATTCCCCCGCGACCTTCTCCTGACCGCCCTCGATCTTGCGGATGTCTGGTGCCAGGACGGGCGGTCTCGTTGTCTTCTCGAAGAGTGGCTTCCGCGGCAAAGGGCCACCGTGGAACTGGTTTTTCTCTTCTACGACGGGTTTCGCCTTCGGGGCGAGAGCAAGAAGAGGGAGCGACCGATCCCCGTCCTCGTCCAACTCCTGTACACGGAGCCGATTCCTGTCAACGGATCGGAACTCGAGGCCCGAATCAGCGAGTTGTTCGGCCTCGTCGTGCAGGAATGGTGTCGAGCACGGGATCGATACGGCGACGACCTCGAACATCTGCCTTGACACGGCGCACTCGGAAAACACCTCATCACCTATCGGAAGGAGCAGACGAATGGCCGCTCACGAACTGGATCGAATCTGTGGCACTATCGTCTCCAAGTTGATGCTCGGGGAGCGCCTGAGCGCCGACGAACGATCGCACCTCGTCGAGTCCACGGAGTGCATGCTCGAAGTCGTCCGGCGACTCGATCAGCAGCGAGAGCAGACTTCTCCTGCGCACGGAACGAATGGCACTGCGGGGGAGACACACTCCGCCGACTGCGATGTGGAGGTTCTTCGAGTCCTCGAACAGAGTCGGAGTGCATTCATTCACAAGTTTGTGCTGTCGTAGAACGAGTAGGACTATGAAACGGAGCGGCCTGCCGATCTTCATTGATCGGCAGGCCGTATCCCTATATCGCCCTGTCATCCGCCACTCACCCCGGCTGATTCGCCGTCTCCAGCGCCTCCGCCGACTCCATCCCCGCGTACTCCTCGTTCGAGTCGAACTTGAGCCTCGGGGCGTTGAGCCGGACCTCCGACTCCTGGTGCGTCCGGAAGCCGGTGCCCGCCGGGATCAGGTGGCCCAGGATGACGTTCTCCTTGAGGCCGACCAGGTAATCGACCTTGCCGGCCAGGGCCGCCTCGGTCAGCACCTTCGTGGTCTCCTGGAACGACGCGGCACTGATGAACGACTCAGACTGCACCGCCGCCTTGGTGATGCCGAGCAACTGCACCGAGTTGCTCGCCGGACGGGGCGCTTCCCAGGTGGGGACCGTCTTGTCGTCCACCTCGAGCCGGGCGCGTTCCTCCTCGTAGGCTTCCTTCGTGACCACCTTGCCCGCCTCGAACTTCGACTCGCCCGGATCCTTGATCTTCACGCACTCCTTCATCCGGTCGTTGACCGCCTGGAAGGAGAACTTGTCGATCACGCTGCCCGGCAGCAGGCCGGTGTCGCCGCCCACTTTGACCATCACCTTGCGCAGCATCTGCGAGACGATGATCTCGATGTGCTTGTCGTCGATCTCCACGCGCTGGGCGCGGTAGACCGCCTGGACTTCCTGCACCAGATACCCCTGCACGGCGTCGGGGCCGGAGATCTTGAGGATGTCGTGCGGCACCAGCGGGCCGGCGACGAGTTGGTCGCCGCGCCGGACGCGGTCCTGGTTGTTGACGCGGACGTGCATGCCGCCGGGCACGATGTGCTCGACCTCTGCGGCCCCTGGGATCACATGCCCGCGCTCGTCGGTCGGCAGGATGTAGATCGTCCGCTTGCCCCGCTTGCGGTCGCCCAGGCGGACGATGCCGGTCTCCTCGGCCATCTTGGCCGGGTTGCGCGGCGTTCGTGCCTCGAAGATTTCGGTGACGCGCGGCAGACCGCCCGTGATGTCCTGTTGGCCTGCCATGTCCCGAGGCAGCTTCGCCAGCAGTGAGCCGGGCGACACCGACGCCCCCTCGCGGACCTCGAGGTAGGCCCGCTCCGGCATGAACACCGAGTTGATGACCCGGCCCTTCTCGTCTTCGAGTTCGACGCGCGGGTGCAGGTCGCCCTTGTGCTCCATGATAACCCAGCGCTCGGTGCCGGTCTCGTCGCGGTCCTTGCGGAGCGTCTGGCCCTCGACGATCTCGACGAGTCGGACCTTGCCGCCCTTCTCCGAGATGATCGGCGTGACGTGCGGATCCCACCGCGACAGTACGGTCGCGGGCTGCACGGTCGAGCCGTTCATCACCAGCAGCACCGCGCCGTTGGGGATGCTGAACGTCTCCAATACGCGGCCCTTGTCCCCGTGGACTTGCACCTCGCCGGTGCCGTTCGACAGGGCGATGCGCTCGCCCTTGTCGTTGATGACATCGTTGATGCGCTCGTAGAAGACCGTGCCGGCCTTCTTGCACTTCGCGTCACTGGTGCCGATGTCGAACTTGCTCACGCCGCCGTGATGGAAGGTTCGCATGGTCAGCTGCGTGCCCGGCTCGCCGATCGACTGGGCCGCGATGATGCCCACCGCCATGCCCTCTTCGACCAGCGCCCCCGTCGCCAAGTCCATGCCGTAGCACAGCCTACAGACGCCGAGAGCCGCCGTGCAGGTCATCGGGCTGCGGACCAGCACCTTGTCGATGCCGAGCCGCTCGATCTCGCGGGCCTGCTCGACCGTCATCATCTCGTTTTCTTTGACGACCTGCTCGTTCGTCACCGGGTTGACGATCGAGCTGCGGCTGGTGCGGCCGCGGATGCACTCCGACAGGGGGCGTTCAATCTCGTCGCCCTTGTAGCTCGCCGCCTTGCTGATGCCCTGCGTCGTGCCGCAGTCGTACATCGTCACGACCACGTTCTGGGCCACGTCGGCCAGCTTTCGCGTCAGGTAGCCCGAGTCGGCCGTCTTCAGCGCCGTGTCGGCCAACCCCTTGCGGGCACCGTGCGTCGAGCTGAAGTATTCCAGGACGCTCAACCCCTCGCGGAAGTTCGACTTGATCGGCGTCTCGATGATGGTGCCGTTCGGCTTAGCCATCAGGCCGCGCATGCCGCACAGCTGGCGGATCTGCTCGACGCCGCCGCGAGCGCCCGAGTAGGCCATCAGGTAGATGGGGTTCAAGTACGGCCGGTTCTCCCGGCGGTCGTTCTTGAGGTCGTCCATCATGGCCTTGGTGATCTCGTCGCGGGCACCCGTCCACAGGTCGATGACCTTGTTGTAGCGCTCCTTCTCGGTGATGTTGCCGTCGGCGTACTGCCGGAGGTAGGCGTCCACCTCCTTGGAGGTCTTCTTCAGCACGCTCTCCTTGTTCGCCGGCGTGCGCAGGTCGTCCGCCGCGAACGACAGGCCGGACCGCGTGGACTCGCGGAACCCCGCCTCCTTCATGCGGTCGAGCAGCTCGATCGTCTGGCGACGGCCCAGCAGCAGGTAGCAGTCGGAGATGACGCGGGCGAGCTGCTTGCTCGTCATGGCGAGGTCGTAGAAGGCCATCTTCGGGTGTAGGATGTCGTTGAACAGCACCCGCCCGATGGTCGTCGTCACCAGGCCGTTGGGCTTGCGCGGCACCTCGTCGATCTTCGTGCCCTTCTCGGCCCGGATCTCGGAGTAGACGTGCTTCTCGATCGGCAGCCGCACCTGGACGCGGGCGTGGACGCCGAGCTTGCGCTGGAGGTACGCGGTGTGGACCTCCTTGGCGTTGGAAAACATCATGCCCTCGCCGACCTCGCACGGCTCGTCGAGGGCGAAGCGCGACGCCTTGAACAGGCCGGTCGGCTCGTAGCGCTCGACGCCCGGCGCGCCGCCACGGTCCTGCCCGCGCGAGGCGGTCAGGTAGTAGCAGCCCATGACGATGTCCTGCGAGGGGCTGATGATCGGCAGGCCGTTCGCCGGGCTGAAGATGTTGTTCGTGGACATCATCAGGACGTGAGCCTCGACCTGCGCCTCGATCGACAGCGGCAGGTGGACGGCCATCTGGTCGCCGTCGAAGTCGGCGTTGAAGCCCTTGCACACGAGCGGGTGGATGCGGATGGCGTTGCCTTCGATCAGCGTCGGCTCGAAGGCCTGGATGCCCATGCGGTGCAGCGTCGGGGCGCGGTTGAGCAGGACCGGGTGGTTCTTGATGACATCCTCGAGGATGTCCCAGACCTGGTCGTCCTTCCGCTCGAGCATCTTCTTCGCCGACTTGATCGTGTCGGCGTGGCCCAGTTCCTTGAGCCGGCGGATGATGAACGGCTGGTACAGTTCGAGCGCGATCTTCTTCGGCAACCCGCACTGGTGCAGCTTGAGTTCGGGGCCGACGACGATGACCGACCGGGCGGAGTAATCGACGCGCTTGCCGAGCAGGTTCTCGCGGAACCGGCCCTGCTTGCCTTTGATCATGTCGGTGAGCGACTTCAGCGGGCGGTTCGACGAGCCGAGGACGGGCCGCTTGCAGCGGTTGTTGTCGAACAGCGCGTCGACCGACTGCTGGAGCATGCGCTTCTCGTTGCGGATGATGACCTCGGGCGCGTTGAGGTCCACCAGCTTCTTGAGGCGGTTGTTGCGGTTGATGATGCGGCGGTAGAGGTCGTTCAAGTCGCTGGTCGCGAAGTTGCCGCTGTCCAGCAGGACGAGCGGGCGCAGGTCGGGCGGGATGACCGGGATCGCCTCGAGGACCATCCACTCCGACTTGTTCTGCGGACCACCCAGGCCGCTGTCGCGCAGAGCCTCGACGACCTTGAGCCGCTTGACCAGTTCGCGGAGCTTCTGCTTCGAGGACCGACCGCCGTCGGTCTCCTTCTGGATCTCGTCGCGGAGCTTGGTACGCAGCTCGACCGACAGCTTGACGAGGTCGAGTTGGAGGAGGAGCTTGCGGATCGCCTCCGCGCCCATCTCGGCCTCGAACGTGTCGCCGTAGGCGTCGCGCGCCTTGCGGTACTCGTCCTCGTTGAGCAGCTGGCAGCGCTTGAGCTTCGTCGTCGGGTCCTTGCCCGGATCGACGACGACGTAGTCCTGGAAGTAGATGATCTTCTCCAGGCTCGTCGTCTTCATCTCGAGCAGCGTGCCGAGGCGGCTGGGCATCGCCTTGAAGAACCAGATGTGGACGACCGGCGCGGCCAGGACGATGTGCCCCATGCGCTTGCGGCGGACGCGCGAGTGCGTCACCTTGACGCCGCAGCGGTCGCACACCATGCCCTTGTACTTCATGCCGCGGTACTTGCTACACGCGCACTCCCAGTCCTTCTCCGGCCCGAAGATACGCTCACAGAAGAGGCCGTCCTTTTCGGGACGGTAGGTGCGGTAGTTGATGGTTTCCGGCTTCTTCACTTCGCCGAAGGACCACTGGCGGATGTCGTGCGGGCCGGCAAGGCTGATGC
>JANXSH010000698.1 GCA_025356615.1 Planctomycetia bacterium
ATGGCGGTGTCCAGTCCTTCGGGGCAGGTGATTCTCCCTTTGTTGAAGGAAAGACACCGCCACCTTACAAGACACCCTCTGGCGAACTCACGCGATCACGCGACTCTCCGACATGCCTGGATCCAGCAGTTCTCGCGCATAAGAGAGATCGCACCCGCGTGCTTCTCCACATCGACCTTGTCCGCGTGCTTGCCGATGTGTTGGACCTTGACCATCTGGCCCTTCTTCAAGCCTTGCATGGAAGTAATGTTCAGGCCGCCGATCTTGGTTTTGCCATCGAAGGTGAACGTCTTGATGACGCCATCCTGGTGCTTGATGTCGATGGTGGCACTCCCGCCGGTGCCGTTGATGAGGACGATCATGCCGTGAAAGGTGTGGGACTTCGGCTTCGGTTTGGGCTTGGCCTTGGGGGCGTCGGCCGGAGAGGCGTTGACCAGCAGAACTAGTGCGAGGACGATGGAAATCGAGCGAAGAAAGACGTACATGGGTGAGTACTCTTGGGGGCAGGGGGACCGTTGTTTCGTGCTACCTCATATGCCGGTAGGATCAACGCATAAGGCGGACACGAGATATAGCTGTTGTCTTTTTTTATCGCCCCCAATGCGCGAAGGGAAGAGGAATGTCGAATCGATGTCCTTTTTTCCAAAGCAGGCGGCTGGCTGGCGGGCGTCGAAGGGGGTATTCGCTTCGAGACAGCACTGCCGACCCTTGTCGAGTGACCGGACCCCCACCCGTCGCCTCCCGAGGCGCTCCGTAACAGGGCTATTGCCGCCGCCCGGAGTGGAAATCCCTTACCGAATCGGAAGTCTTACGCCCTTCCTGCTTGATCGCCACCCATTTCCAAAGTAGAGTGAAAGGGATAGTGATCCTGCCTCGTCTCGATGGCATCCCCCCCACCAGGGGCGGCGCTTCCTCCCGGCACCTGTGCGGCCCCAGGTGGGTTCTCCTGCGCTGGCCCCGGCATCTTTCACACGACTTACGCGAAAGTGGGACCGGATGAGCGACCACCAGGGGGCGCTTCGGGTAGCGACGGAGGGAGAACTCTTCCGCCTACTGGTCGAGAACGTCAGGGACTACGCCATCTTCGTCGTGGACCCCGAAGGCCGGGTGGGAAGCTGGAATCCGGGAGCCGAACGGCTCCTGGGCTACACGGAAGGCGAGATCGTCGGCCAACCCGCAGCCCTCTTCTTCACCCCGGAGGACATCCAAGCCGGCGTGCAGCGGCGGGACATGGCGAAGGCGATGGAGACGGGCCGGGGCGAGGACGAGCGCTGGCACGTCCGCAAGGACGGCAGCCGCTTCTGGTCGAGTGGGGCTGTCACCCCGTTGTGGGACGAGGGGCACAACCTCCGGGGCTTCGCCAAGATCATGCGGGACCGCACGCTCCAGAAGCAAAGCGAAGTCGCCCTGAAGGACGCCCTGGCCTACGCCGAGGGGGTGGTCGAGACGGTGCGGGAGCCGCTGCTGGTCCTCGGGGGCGACCTGCGGGTGAGGACCGCCAACCGCTCCTTCTACCAGACTTTTCGGGTTTCGGCGGGTGAAACCGAGGGACGGCTCGTCTACGACCTGGGCGACGGCCAGTGGGACATCCCCCCGTTGCGGAAGCTGCTCGAAGAGGTTCTCCCGAAGGACACGTCCTTCGACGGCTTCGAGGTCGAACACGAGTTCCGGTCCGTCGGGCGCAAGGTGATGCTGCTCAACGCCCGGCGCTTCTACCGGGATGGCAACCACACGGAACTGATCCTCCTCGCCTTCGAGGACATCACCGAACGCAGGCGGGCCGAGGCGGAGCGGAGTGAACTGGAGACACGCTTCACGTCCCTGGTAAAGAACATCAAGGACCACGCCATCTTCACGACGGACCCGGACGGATCCGTCACCAGTTGGAACGTCGAGGCCGAGCGCATCCTGGCCCATTCCGAGTCGGAAATCCTGGGCCAGAACTTCTCGGTCATCTTCACGCCCGAAGACATCCAGCGGGGCGTGCCCGAGCGGGAGCGACGGCGGGCGAGGGAAGTGGGCCGAGCCGAGGACGAGCGATGGCACGCCCGCAAGGGCGGGGAGCGGTTCTGGGCGCTCGGGATCGTGACGCCGACGTTCGACGCCGCCGGCAAGCACACAGGGTTCTCCAAGATCCTGCGGGACATGACCGACCGCAAGCGGGCCGAGGAAGCGCTCCTCGCCGCCCACCGGGAGTTGGAGGCGCGGGTCGCGGAGCGGACATCCGAGTTGAGGATCGCCAACGCGGGGCTACAGAAGGAAATCGACGACCGCAAGTTGGCCGAGCGCCGCCTGAGTGCCCTGCACGCCACGACGACGGCGTTGGCCGAGTCGCCCGGCCTGGAGGCGGCGGTCCCGACGATTCTCGAAAGCGTCTGCAAGAGTCTGGATTGCATCCGTGCCGCATTTTGGAGGCCGGACCCGCAGGCCGAGTGTCTGGAACTGTCACAGTCCTGGGAGCGCCCTTCGACGAGTGTGGACGAGTTCCACTCGGCCATCCGTGAGATGACCTTCTCCCCCGGCGAAGGGTTGCCGGGGCGGGTGTGGGCCACGGGCGAACCGGCTTGGGTGGCGGACGTGTCCCAGGACCGGAATTTCCCCCCGAAGGAGGGTGCCGCCCCTTGGGTGCCGTTCGGTGCCGTCGCCTTCCCGATCAGGAATGGCCGGGGACTCGTCGGCGTCATGGAGTTCTTCAGCCCCCACATCGACCAGCCGGACCAGGATATATTGGGGATGATGGCCGCCATCGGCATCCAGATCGGCCAATTCGTCGAGAGGAGGCGGGTGGAGGAGGGGCTTCGCCTGTTCCGCGAATTGATCGACCAGACGACGGACGGGATCGAGGTCATCGACCCCGCGACGGGCCGGTTCCTCGACGTGAACCAGACGGCCTGCGCCGTACACGGCTACAGCCGGGAGGAGTACCTGAGCCTTGCGGTCCCCGACATCGACCCCTTCGTCGCCACCCGCTCGTGGGTGGAGTTGATCGAAGGGCGTCGTCTGGCCGGGGTCCAGGCGGTCGAGGGCCGGCACCGGCGGAAGGACGGCTCGACGTTCCCGGTCGAAGTCACCCTCAGCTTCATCCGCCAGGGCCACGAGTATTTGGTCGCGGTGGTCCGGGACATCACCGAGCGCAAGCAACTCGAGGACCAGTTCCATCAGGCCCAGAAGATGGAGGCGTTCGGCCAGTTGGCGGGCGGAGTGGCCCACGACTTCAACAACCTTCTGACGATCATTTCCGGCTACAGCGAGATGATGCTCGCCTCCCTCCCCCCCGACGACCCGAACCGCTGGATGAGCCAGTCGATCCTCGAGGCCGGGGAGCGGGCGGCGCAGTTGACCCGCCAACTCCTGGCCTTCAGCCGCAAACAGGTGGTCCAGCCCCAAGTCTTGGACCTCAATGGCGTCGTCGCCGGCATGGAAAACATGCTCGGACGCCTGATCGGGGAGGATGTGGACGTGGCGACCGTTCTTCCTGCGCGCCTGGAGCGGGTGAAAGTCGATCCGGGGCAGGTCGAGCAGGTCATCATGAATTTGGTCGTGAACGCCCGTGACGCCATGCCGCAGGGGGGGCGGATCACCGTCGAAACCGCCAACGTCGATCTCGATGCGACCTACGGAAGGCATCACGCCGAAGTCGCGCCGGGTCGATACGTCCTGTTGGCGGTGAGCGACACCGGCTGCGGCATGACCGAGGAAGTCAAGCGACACATCTTCGAGCCGTTCTTCACGACCAAAGAAGTCGGCAAGGGGACGGGGTTGGGCCTGGCGACCGTCTTCGGCATCGTCAAGCAGAGCGGCGGTCACGTCTGGGTGTACAGCGAAGTCGGGAGGGGCACGACGATCAAGATATACTTC
>JANXSH010000737.1 GCA_025356615.1 Planctomycetia bacterium
GCGCGTAGGCGGAGCGCTTCCAAGACGGCGTCGGGCAACTGACGTGCGTCAGGCAAGATGACTGCCATGATACCATCCTCCGTACCGCGTCATTGTTGGCATATCATGACATTAGCGAGCAACTTCCATGCCGGGGTAATAAGCCCTTCATCCTGCCAATAGGCGATTAGTTCGGCCCCATTACGCGGTTTGGATTCGGTGATTCGACACCCCGCGAGAAGGTGCAGGGCGTACTGGGAAAGCGGTAGTCCGAGCCGGGCCACCTCGGCGGCGAGTTCCGATTCGAGATCAGGGGGGAGTTCGAGAACCAGGCTCATGAAGGTATCTCCTCATCTTCTGCATTGGATAGGTCGCTCGACCATGTGCGACCCTCCTCGCTTCATTATAATACCCCCCATGCCGAATTTCCGCCTCATCCTCAGTTACGACGGCACCGAGTTCCACGGCTGGCAGACGCAACCCGACCTCCGAACCGTGCAGGAGACGCTCGAGTCCGCCCTCGGCGCGGTCACGCGCGTTTCGCCGATCCGCGTCAACGCCAGTGGCCGCACCGATACCGGCGTCCACGCCATCGGGCAAGTCGTGAATACCCGCATCGAGACGCGGCTCGACGCGGCCACGCTGATGCGCGCGGTGAACGCGAACCTTCCCGAGGATGTCGTCGTGCGCTCCTCCGAGGTCGTCGACGATGCCTTCGACGCCAACCGTCACGCGGTGCGGAAGCTGTATCGCTATGTCATCCACGACGGCGACGTGCCGGACCTGTTCCAGAGACATTACGCGCATCATTCGCGATATCGGCTCGATGCCGGGGCGATGGCGCGGTCGGCGCGCATTCTCGTGGGGACACATGACTTTCTCTGTTTCGAGACGGAAGGGCCTAATAGGGCGACCAGCGTTCGCACGATCACCCATCTCGCGGTGAATCGCTTCGGTCCGTGGATCTGGCTCGATGTGGAGGCCGACGGTTTCCTGTACAATATGGTACGAGCCATCGCCGGGACGCTGATGAACGTCGGGCGCGGGTTCTGGCCCGAAGGGTATACCGAAAGCATCCTCGCCTCGGGTGACCGCAGCGTGGCCGGGCCGACCGCCCCGGCCAAGGGGCTGTTCCTCATGCGCGTCGTGTACGAGTCGTGACCATGTCCGCCTACCCCGCCGAACTGTCGATCACGCCGACCGATCGTCCGATCCGTGCGACGATCGCGCCGCCCGGCTCCAAGAGCATCACGAACCGCGCGCTCGTCCTCGCGGCGCTGTCGAGCGTTCGTCGGCCCGTCACGCTCGTCGGCGCGTTGCGCTCCGAGGATACCGAAGTCATGGTCGCGGCCCTCCGCACGCTCGGGTACGTCGTCGAGCCGGATTGGAACCTCCCGATTCCGACGATCCGCGTTCGACGCGGCGAGCGTCCCGCCGTCCCCGCCGATCACGCCGACCTGTTCGTCGCAAACTCCGGCACGACGATGCGTTTCCTCACCGCGATGGTCGCGCTAGGGCATGGCACCTATCGCATCGATGGCGTCCCGCGCATGCGAGAGCGGCCCATCCGCGACCTGCTCGAGGCGCTCGACCAGCTCGGCATCGTCGCGACGAGCAAGGCGGGCAACGGCTGTCCGCCGGTGTCGATCCGAGGAGGCACCTGGCGCGGCGGGCGCATCCGCATTCGGGGCGATGTGTCGAGCCAGTTCCTCACGGGGTTGCTGCTCGCGGCCCCGTTCGCGCCGTCCACGACGACGTTCGAGGTCGAGGGTGGACTCGTCTCGCGCCCGTATATCGAGATGACGACACGGATGATGCACATCTTCCATCTGATCGTCTCGTCGCCCGCCCCGGACAGCTATCTCGTGCCCGGCGACCAGGAAGCCGACGGCCTACCGCACGGCGAGTACCTCGTCGAGCCGGACGCCTCGGCGGCGAGCTACTTCTTCGCGGCGGCGGCCATCACACGCGGGACCGTCACCGTCCCCGGCCTGGCGATGCACGGGCTGCAAGGCGATGTCTGCTTCGTCGATGTCCTCGAGCGAATGGGCTGCGAGGTGAAGCGCGGTGAACGCGAGATCACGGTCATCGGCGGGCCGCTGCACGGCATCGAGGTCGGCATGAGCGACATCTCGGATACGGTCATGACGCTCGCCGTCGTCGCGCTGTTCGCCGAGGGGCCGACGACGATTCGCAACGTCGGGCACATCCGGCACAAGGAGACCGACCGCATCGCCGCGCTCGCCGCCGAGTTGCGCCGACTCGGGGCCGGGGTAGACGAGTTCGACGACGGCCTTACGATTCACCCGAAGGTGTTGCAAGGGACGAAGGTGTTGACGTACAATGACCATCGTATGGCGATGAGCCTCGCGCTCGTCGGCCTGCGCGTTCCGGGCGTCGTGATCGACGACCCCGGTTGCGTCGCCAAGACCTATCCCGACTATTTCGCCGACCTGGAAACGATTCGATGAGGGCGATTCCATGCGTACCTGTGTAGTAGGCTTCCTCGTCGCCTTGCTCGGCGTCCCTCCTGTCGTCGCGAACGACGCCAAGGAGGTCTATCGCGTCCGTATCGTCGTTTCGATCGAGCGACATCGCCTGCTGACCGACATCTTCCGCGAGCAAGTGAGCCGGGAGTTGCGCGACGGGCTGAAGTCGGCGCTGGGCGACCTCGCTCAGGTGTCCGTCAGCGACGAGCACCCGAAGCTCGACGACATCCAGGCGCGCGGCCTGGGAAGGGCGCTCGACGGGTTCCGGGAACGCAGCACGGACCGGACGTACTTCGTCGCCATCGACTTCAACGGCACGCACTACCGCGTCCAGACGCGGATGCACGACGGCCTAACGGGGTTGCCTTCGCCGGTCGTCCGGCATGATAGCACGCGCGACCGCGCCTTCGTAGCGCGGACGGCGACGTTCTTGCTCGAGCGCGACCTCGGGCTGATCGGCACGATCACCGCGGAGCCAGAGAAGGGGCAGATCGTCTCGGTCGAGATGCGCGGCGGTATGCTCGGCGTGGACCTCGGCAAGTGGGTCAAGAAGGGCGAAGTGTTCGCGCTGGTCAAGGTCGAAGGCTCTGCCGTGGGAACGCATCTGCCCTGGGCGCTCTTGCAAGTCGTCGAGCCGCCCAAGGACGGCGTCTGTCAGTGCAAGCTCTTCAGCCGCTATCAGTTGGGTCCAGTCACCGGGGTTCGCGCGGTGATGCTCGGCACCACCTCCGGGCCGGTGCGTCTGCGGCTGCTCGAGGAGAAGCCGAATCGCGAACTGGGTCCGCTCAGCACGGCCATCACGGTGGAACTCCGGCGCGAAGGGTTCGAGGGTGAGGAAGGATCGCGCCTATCCCTGACCACATCGCGCGGGAAGGACTTGGACACGACG
Source organism: Planctomycetia bacterium (assembly GCA_025356615.1). Taxonomy (GTDB): domain Bacteria; phylum Planctomycetota; class Planctomycetia; order Gemmatales; family Gemmataceae; genus JANXSH01. Next base: position 3,358 of record JANXSH010000737.1, read on the forward strand.
AAATCAAAGAATGGGACGTTCGACAAGATCGTCTTCGTCAGCGTGTCGAGAGACGGGACGCTCCGCGCGCGGGTTCCGATCCCGATTATCGACGACGGCCTCATCATCGTCGGCGTGCCGGCGGGCAACAAGGACGAAGACCTCATCACGTTCCGCTACCGGATGTTACGGCAAAAAGTCCTCGACGCCGGTGCGGTACAAGCCGAGATGTTCAAAGACATCAACGCGCTGAGCAAAGATCCCAAGCAGCGCGTCGCCGCGATCGTGCGGGTCAAGCAGGCCCTCGAACGATCGCGAACCGATCATGGCAAACTGACGGGCGAGCGCGACGAGGTGCAAAAAGCACTCGCCAAGATGTCGCCCAAGGGCCGGCCGACGCTGACGGGCATCAACGACAGACTCCGGCTCCTGAAATCCTCCGAGGGCGATCTGCGTAACACCGTCGAAGCCTTGGAGAAGATCGAGAAGGAGGAGAAAGACCCCGCGCGCGTCGCCTGGCTGACGCAACGGGAGCAGGCGAGGCTCCTCGAGAAGGAGGGCGAACTCGGCGAGGCGATCGCGAAGTATGAGAAGGCTCCCGAAGAGGAGAAGACAGACGAACTGAAGAAGCACCTCGCGGGCCTGAAGAAGCTCTGGGAACCGGTAGGCGTCGACCACAAGGCCGCGCGCGAGTACATCTACGGCACGTTCCCCACGTTGACGACGGGCCAGTTGAAAGAGGGGACCGACCAGGCGAACAAGCATCTGGCAGTATGTATCAAGGCAGACGACATGTTCGGCCCGATGCGCCTGCGCAAGGCAACGCTGGAACACGTCAAACGCCTGGCGACCGAGGCGGACGCGCTCAACCCGTCGGTGAATATCGACGACGACAAGCCGCTCCAGGCGATCAAGGAACTCCTGCCGGCTCTCCAGAAACTCGACAAGGACATCGGGGCGTATCTGGACAAGAAGAAGGGTTGAGCCTCCGCCGAGGAACTCACGCCAATGGTGGGTCTCCCTCGAGGGGAGGCAGGCCACGCAATCGGCGCAACTCGTCCTCGAGTTCCCGTTGACGCTGCTCGGCGGCGAGTCGCAGTCCACGCTCTCGACGCTGCTCGCGCTGTGCCCTATCGCGTGCTTCCTGTGCCTGTTCGAGTGCTTCCTCTGCCCGATTGCGTTCGTCCTCCACTTGCTCGATGCGCTCGAGGCGGGTCTGGACCATTTCCCCTGTCGCCGGGTCGATCACGCGCAACTCCGTGCCCTGGGCAATGAGCCAGACGCCGATTCGGCTCGGCAGGGTGTTGCCTTCGACGGGAAGGATGCGCTCATACCGACCGTTTTCGAGGCTGTAGCCGATCAGCGTCGGGCTGTAGAACCTGTCCTCGGGGTCGAAGAGGAAGTATTCGCGGATGCCAAGCCTCTGGTACGCCTCGAACTTCTCGCCGATGTCCTCCGTATGCGTCGTTTCCGAGGCGATCTCGATGACAGCGTCGGGCAGCCTCCCCTCTTCCCAGACACGAAACGAAATGCGGCTATGGTTACTCGCCCCCAAGACGATGAACAAATCCAGATCACGGCGGGAGTTCGTGACGCCCTTCTCGTAGTAGAGGAGCATGCCCGATGAGACGTAGACATCGGTCCGCTTGGTGGCTTTGTAGAAATCATCGAGCGCTTGACGAAGAGCCATCAGGGCGATCGAGTGATAGTCGCTCTCGCCATTCGGCTCGCCGTCCCAACTCGGGTAGAGCGGGTCGTGTACCGTGCCGGGCAGGGGCACAGGCTCCTTGTCGATCCTCATCGCGTCCCTCCGGGAGCGGGCGAATTACCGCCGACGCGGATCGGCGACTTGCACAGCAGGCACGGGACGACCTTGTCCCGGTCGCGCTCCTCGACGAACATGAATTTCTTGCACTTCGGGTTGGGGCACTGGACGGCGAAGATGCCGCCGGGTGCGGATGGCGACGGGGTCATGGCGTGCCTCACTGGATACGAAGACTGCGGACGAACTCGGCTTCGCGGGCGATCTCGCGATCACTCAGGCCGCTCGATCGGTGGATCGCCGTGCGGGCGATCTTGCCGCTCGTCATGTCGAGTGCGAGTACGTCGATCAGGCCGTTGCTGGCGACCCCGCATCGGACCTGGATGGGCGAGGACTTGGGGAGGTTCGCGGGGAGTCCTTCGATCCAACATTCGCCGATCGAGATGCAGTCGTTGGCGAGCGGTGCCTCGCCCTGCAACACCTTGACGCGGACCTTCTGCTGGTTCTCGATCGTGGTATAATAGACCCGGCTCGCCGCACAGGGGAGCTGGGTGTTCTTGGCGATCAGCACATCGTTGACGCGGTCATCGCCCGCCTTCTTGACCTCGATGCCGAGACTGTGGGCGTTGACGTTGATCTCGACGACCTGCTCCAGCATCGCGCGTGCGGCGGGGTCGAGGGACGACTCCTCGGAGTCGTTGCGGGAGATGATGATGCCCGCGTGCAGGGCCGCCCCGCGCGCGACGACCTCGCTGACGGCGAGCGAATGATCGGGAGCCTTGCCGGTCAGTTCGCGCAACATCTGCCCGGTCATCGGCATGTGCGTCGAGCCGCCCACAAGCAGGATGCGATCGACCTTGTCCCACGACAAGTTCGCCTGGGTGAGGACGGTCTTGGTGACGTGCCGGGTGCGAAAGAGCAGGTCGCTCGTGATCTTCTCGAACTCCACGCGGGTGATCGGGACGCTCAGAACCTTCCCGGCGTGGGTGCAAGTGATGGATGTCTGCGGCAGCTTACTGAGCGTGCGCTTGGCGCGCTCGGCGGCGGCGCGGAGGGCGGTCAGCGACTGCTGGTCGGTGCGCGGGTCGGAGCCGTGGGCCTTCTCGAACACGGCGGCGATGTGGGTGACGATGCGATCGTCCCAGTCCTTGCCGCCGAGTCGGACATCGCCCTCGATGGCGAGGGTCTGGAAGTGCTGGCGCGAGAGGCGGACGAGGGACACGTCGAACGTGCCGCCACCGAGGTCGTAGACGAGGATGGTCTGCTGCTCGTTGGGGCGCAACGGCAGGGCCGCCGGTGCCCCGTGCAGCGGACGGGACGGCTCGAGGGAGTAGGCCAGGGCGGCGGCGGTCGGCTCGTCGAGGATGTCGAGGACATCGAGACCGGCGATCCGGCCCGCGTCCTTGGTGGCCTTGCGGCGCGTGTCGTCGAAGTACGCCGGGACCGTGATGACCGCGCGGGTGATCGGCCCGATACGCGCCTCGGCGTCCAGCACCAGCTTGCGGAGGATGATCGCCGAGAGTGTCTCCGGGCGGAAGTCGCGTCCGTTGACCGTTCGGCCGATCGAGGGGTCGCCCATGTGCCGCTTGATGAGGACGGCGACGCTCTCGGGTTGTTCGAGCGACACATCGAGGGCGGCCTGGCCCACGACCGCCGTCCCGTCGTCCATGAGCAGGACGGCGCTGGGCGTGAGCATGTCGTTATCACGATTGGGCAGCGTGAACGGCTGGCCGTGGTCGTCCAACGTCGCGATGGCCGAGAAGGTCGTGCCGAGATCGATGCCGACCAGGTTGCCCGCCATGCGAGGGGTTCTCTTCATTCGGGGAGACGGAGGGGTGAATGCTCCTTATTTTGAATAAGAAGATGAGGTGCGTCAAGGGAGCAACCACCAGTCCCTCTCGTCTCTTGCTATTTCCCTCCCCACCATTCCTGCTTTTGACCTTTGGGACCGCTCAGGCTCGATCGTAAAGCGAAGGCACCGGCCCCGAGAAGGCCAAGAATCAGGATCACTCCCGCGCCGATCAGTATCCGACGACGCACGTTCCCGCGAATCGGCTCCTCCTGAGGGGCCGGAACAGGCGGCGGAAGGAGTGCGCTGCCGGTCGTCGCCTGGGCGGACCTCTGGCCGGGTAAGGTCGAGTCGCTAGCACGAAGCGATTCGGGCGTCGGCGGGAGAGACATTGGAGAGCCCGAACTGCTCGCTCGAGGGGCTTTCGCAGACGAACCGGCTCCGGGCGTCCGGCTAGACGCCGTCCCTACCGGCACGGCTCGAGGGCGAGGGGCCGACGCCGGTCGGAGTACGAGCCAATCCTCGAGTGCCTTGGCCATCGCCTGGCCCGTCGCATAGCGTTGCTCTGGACTCTTGGCGAGAGCCTTCAGAACGATCGCGTCGAGAGCGGGATCGAGTCCTGGGCGAAGGGAGGAGGGAGCGGGGACTGGCTTTTCGCGGATGTCGTACAGGACATCGGGGTATTCGGCGGGGAAGGGCACCGTCCCCGTCAGGAGTTGGAACAGGACGACGCCGGCGCTGTACAGGTCCGCCGCGTGGCTGACACGCGCGTTGTCCCCGCTCGCCTGCTCGGGGGACATGAAAGCCGGCGTCCCCATGATCGACCCGATGACCGTGACTCGGGCGCGCTTCGTATCCTGGCACGCCGCCAGCCCGAAGTCCATCAGGTAGAGCGACTCCTCGTCGCCGTCCAGAAGAAGGATGTTCGACGGCTTCACGTCGCGGTGCAGAATCCGGTGCTGCGACCAGACGTGGTGCAGCGCCCGAGCTACCTTGACGACGATGGCAACGCCCTGGCGCAGATCCTTCACGCCCCCGGCGGGGATCATGTCCTTGAGGGTGCGCCCCCGGACCAGCGGCAGGACGATGTAGTAGCGCCCCCCCGACAGGCCGTGGTCGATCACGGGCAGGATGTTGGGGTGGACGATTCGCGCCATGACCTCGGCCTCGGCCTTGAGGCGATCGACGGCCTCGGACGACTCGACGACCTCGGACCGCAACATCTTGATCGCCACGTCGCGGCCACCGAGTTGCCGATCCCGCGCGTGGTAGACGATGCCGAACGCCCCCTGGCCCAGTTCGCTCTCGATCTCGAACCGTCCGGCGAACAGCACCCCTTTTTCGATCCGCGAAGGAGTAGCCGGGGCGAGATTCTGGGTGGAGAACGGCTTCTGGCATCCGCCGCACTTCACCATCTGGCCCATCAGGGCATCCGGTATCGAGAGGGCCTGCGAACACGACGGGCATTTGACCTGGGATGGCATCGACGATCCTCCGGGACGATCGGTCAGGGGACGATCTTGCCTTTTTCGAGGAGGTATCCCATCGGCCACGCCAGGTGGCCCTTGCGGAAGAAGACGACCTGCTTCGCCCCCAACCGCAGTTCCTTCGAGAGCGACAGGAGGATTTCGGATCCGGCGACGAACTGTTCGGGCGTGAAGGTCTCTTGGATCTTCTTGAGTTCCTTCTCGACTTCGTCGCGGACCTTAGCGTCGGTTACTGTCATCTTGGAGAAGATTGCCGTCCGCAGGCTCTCGGGGTCGCTCGTCGAGCGGACGAGGACGGAGAAGGACTGGATGTCCGAGGCACTCAGGTTGACGCGAACCTCGCGGTTGTCGGGATGGACCATGTTGGCCAAGGCCCAGACGATCCCGCCGATCAGGAGTACCTTCTTGCGCGAGTCGAGACCCGGCTTGAGGGTGATCGCGTTCTTCAAGGGGGTGCCGATCGACTCCTCCCGCTTCGCGCCGGCGGCCGTGGCGAACGGAGTGCCGGTCTCTTTCTGCACCTTCTTCAGAAGCGTGGTGTACTTCTTGACGCCGGGGCAGTCGGTCATGGGGTGGAACTGGTTCTGGTCGTCGAAGTACCCGCCCTTCGTGTTACCCCCGCCGATGTCTACCAGCACGAAGTCCTTACGATCCTCGGGCCGGATACTCGCGAGGAGGCCGTATCGGCTCTCATCCTGGACGGTGATGAAGTCGATGTCCTTGCTGACCGCAGATCGGACGGCGTCGCCGAGTACCTTCTGGGCACTGCGGCGCTCGTCGTCGGACACGAAGCCGGAGAACACGCCGCTACTGCTGACGATGCGAATATCCCCGTCGGGCAAGTCGGCTTCCTTCTTCATTTTCTCGACGAACTCGCGGAGGGCACCCTTCAACTCCTCGAGAGCCTCGGGGCGAAACTTCCGGTCGTCCGTGAGAGTGCCCATGTTGACGTTGCGGTCGCCCTTGAACTTCGTCTCCCAGTCGTACCCGGACGAAGTGGAGAAGAAGTGGACGCCCAGCGCCTTGACCCCCGTCGAGCCGACTTCGATGACGCCCTGCGTCATCTTCGGCTTCGCCGGACCGGCGCGGAAGAAGAAGTAGCCTCCGCCGACGACGGCGATCAGGGCGAGGCACGACCCCGCCCAGAGGAGCGGATTCGCGACGACCGAGCGCTTCTTGCGACGGGGCATGGGGGGCGGCCCCGACCGGGAGTGAGGGGCTTGGTGTGCCATCATCGTTCCGTCTTCGCCGCTCGATATCGGCGGCCGGGTAGGAGCCTGACCCACGATGACGGTGCGGTCGTAGTTGCCAGGAGGGGGCGCGACAGGTCCCTCACTCGCCAACACCGTGCGGTTGTAGTTGCCGACGGGGGCCGGGGCGGGGCGGTTCGCGGGTGCCTGGTTTCCCATCATCGTGCGATCGAACTCGGGCGGCGGCTGGGCGGCGCGCGGGGGAGCGCTCGCCGCAGGGGGCGATGGGGCCTTCAGCCGGATCTCCCTGGCGCAGGAAGTGCAGAAGACGGTCTGGCCCGGCCCCGCGTGTTCGATGCGGACCCGGATCTTGCAGTGCGGGCAGGTGAAGGTGATGGCCATGCGAGGGAAGCCTTATCAGGTGAATGAGGGCGTAGGGGGATTACCATTCCGTCTTCGCCATATCGACGAACTTGTGCAGTTGCAGACCGACGGCCCGGTATTGGAGATCAGCGACGGGGACATCCAGTTTGGTCCGCAGGGAGCGTACTAACCGGGTCCGTTGTGCGGGGAAGTAGTCGGTGTATTTGTCCATGAGCGCGACATCCGTCGTCGGGTTTTCCAGAGTTCGATGGGCATCGGTCGCCAGCTCCCGCAGAGCAAGGATGTCGGGATTGTTGCGCAGGCCACTCTTCTCGAGAGCGCGGTTTGAAACGATCGATGTCATATTTTCTTCGATCTGGTCGAGGAGACGTTTCTTGTACTCACGGGCCAAGTCCAACCGCTGCTGCTTCGCGAGGAGAATTCCGGTGGAGACCTCCCGCTTGTTCTTCTGGGCATTGTTCATGTGATTGTAGTAGACATTCAGGGATGCGTTCTGGTACGCAGTTACGAGAGAGAGGCGTTGGTAGAGTTCCGCCAAGTCGTGTTCGGCTCCCGTCTGCTCGTATTCCGACTCCAACTTGCTGGCCTTGGATAGCACGTTTCGGATATTGCCAATCGTCATCGTGTAATTCTGTGCCTGCTTGCCTGGTGACGAGAGCGTGGCGACCCCGAAGACACGCCCCTGGTCGTCGAAGACTGGCCCGCCCGAGTTGCCGCCATTGATGGGCGCACTGATGAGGTAGACATCCCGGTCATCGATCTTGGAGGTTCCTCCGAAGAGGCCGTCGGTGGGGGTGTTCTCGATCACGCCGCCGTCTACGTTGGCAGCCGGAGACCCGATCACGACGACCTGGCCCCCTTTCGGCGGAGGCTCTTCGGCAAGGGTCAGTGGCGGCGTCTTGCAGTCGATCTTCAGCACGGCCAGATCATTCTTGCGGTCCTCGTAAAGCAACTTCGCGCGGTACTTCTTCGGATCCCCATCGGGGAACGATACTTCCAAGTATTCGACGAGTTCCCCATCGACGACATGAGAATTCGTGACGACGATGCCCGGCGCGATCAAGAAGCCTGAACCCATAGCATTGGCGCGCGTACAGCGAACCCGCGCGACGGCCGACTTGCACTTCGCAAAGACCTCCACCGGCTTGAGTGTCGTGGCCTTCGGCGGAGTCTTGGTGGCGTCCTCTTTGTCCTTCGCAGACGCCTGCGTTGCCTTGTCCTTGTCCGTTTTGTTCTTGATGAGCAGGTACAGCCCACCTGCCATGATGAGCAACACGACACCGACGAGCGTGGAATAGATGGCGACGCCAGCACCTTCCCACAGTCGTCCGCCCGATCCTTCCTTGCCGCCCGGATCCGTGAACAGTCTCGGGTGGACCTTGCCCGCCGGTTGCCAGTTTTCCATCCCCTCCGACCAGAGCATGTCCTTTTGCGAAAGCTGATCTTCCGCCGCCAGGTATTTTAGATCCGCTACCGTTACTGGGCCGAACGACGCATCGTCTCGCCGATAGAACCACTCCTTCGATCCCGGCGCGAGCGATTGCGGCGGCGGCGGCGCGACACCGGGCACTTGGAGTTTCTGGGTGCAGCTCGGGCAGCGGAGTTTCTGCCCGGCCATGCCGGGAGCGAGAGGGATGTTGTTGGCACAGCGTGGGCAAGTGATCTGCATCGGTTGTTCCCTGCTTCCGACTTCCTCGCCTGGGTCGAACCGCATCCGCCCTCTCGAACCGTAGTTAGGTTAGAAGAGCGGTCGTTCGGGAGTTTGGTCCGCGACCACATCAAGCGAGGTTTGGGGATAATCGAGTTTATACAGCCGGTGGATGGTAAAACAACAAGAATCTCCTCGACAATCCGATTCTGGACTGACGCGGAAGGATTGAATCCCAACTCCACGAGCGGTATCTCATCAGTCCATGCGACAGGGGACGGGATTTGGTTGCGTTCGAATCGAAAAAACCGAAATCATCTGACCATACCGCGTCTCGGCGCAGAAGTCGCGTCCGCTCACCGATGCCGACCCAGTTGCCCCCCCGGCGAGGGTTTCTCTTCACCCGAGGAGAGGAAACGCCCTCACTTCACCCCGATCGTCACCTTGAGCGGTGCCATCATCGCCTGCGGGCTGGTCAACGCCCCGACATGGACCGGGGCATCGACGAAGTGCAGCCAGAATCGCAGCGTCCGGGGCTTCTTGTCGTCCGCCGCGAACCGCCTCGCGACGGTCATCGTGCCCGCCCCAGTCAACGCGATCCGGTCCTCGGCGCGACTCCCGAAGTCGGCGACGGCGACCGCCGTGCAGCGGCGGGCGTCCATAAGGTGCGCCCACCCTTCCGCTTTGCTCGCCTTCCCCGGCACGGGCGAGACGAACGGACGCAGTCCGTCGGTCTTGCCGGACAGTACGGCCCAGCCCGAGCGGACGTTCGTCCCGGCCTGGAGATGGGCGACCTCGTCCTTCTTCAGCGTCGTGTAGACCATCGACCCGGCCCCGAAGTCCGCCAGCACCGGTGACCCCTCGAGGGACAGGGAGAGGTCGGCCCCCATCTCCTCGACATCGCCTCCCGAGATCGTCCATAGAACTTCGACCCACGACTTGGAGCGCGGGAAGGTCATCTCGACGGTCCCTCGGATCGCGCCGTTCTCGTGGGCCCAACGCAGACCGCACGCCAGCGGTCCCTGTCGGACGATCTTCATGTCAGCTGCGCGGATCGGTGCCGACGCCCTGCCACGCGGTCGGAGTCGTAGTCCACTCGACTTGCCCACGGGTACGAACGTCTTCTTCGCGTCGCGCACCTCGTCGAACAGTCCGAGAAGACGCGGGTTCATCGTGTAGACCATTCCACCCGAACGGACCGTCACGCGATCCTTGTTCTGCTCCAGCGTCATCCCGGCGCGCGGCTCCGGGCCAGCGGGCACCTTGTCGCCGTACTCTACCGTATAGGTCGCCTTCTCGAGCGGCCCCGGCGAGGCGTTCCAATCGATGGCGATCGTGCGATCCCCGACAATGCGGACCTGTGCCTCGATCGGCTTCCCGTCGGCAAGCAATCGAAAGTTGTCTCTCTTGTCGATGGCGCGCGGCAACGTCAGGGTCACATGGATCGGATACCCGAATCGGCGCAAGCCCGCCGTCTCGCGCACGATCAGTTCGATCGACTCCGGTTCCCCCGCAACGAGTCGAGGAGCGGTCACAAGGACGACGAGAACGAGGAAGCGGGTTGTGGTCACTTCTTTCCCTTCTGCGAGCGGACGAGGAAGCCTATCAACTCACCAACGGTCGTGATCCGTGCGGCATCACTGTCAGGTCTCGTTTCCCCAAATAGTTCCTCGAGTCCCATGACGAGTTCAACGACATCCAGTGAGTCGGCCCCGAGGTCTTTCACGAAAGAGGTGGAGTCGGAAATCTGCTCTCGCTGTACACCCAAACGCTGAACTATCACCTCCAACACCTTCTCCCTGATCGATGCGACTTCTTCGGCGTCATGGTATCGCATCCCTTCGTCAGTCTCGATGAACCATAGCAGCGTGCCACACTTCGGGCAGGGCGCGTCGCCAGTTGTTACAGATGGCTCGATCCGGATCTCGCTGCGGCAGACGGGGCAGGAGTTCGGGACGCCTTCGGGAGTTCTGGAGGAGATGATGTCATTCATCGTCACATCGCCGATCAGCTTTCGCTACAGCCGGTTGCAACTACCGGCTTGGTGCTGAGGACCATTCTATACTGCCGCAGTCGTTCGGGGACGCGATCGTTTCGTCGCAATAGAGTTGAACGAAGGAGGTAGGGTGGGTCGAGCGGAGCGAGGCCCACCAGCACTTCTCCGGCTTCACCCCTATCCTTGACACGAGTGGCAGTCTGGTGGG
>JANXSH010001040.1 GCA_025356615.1 Planctomycetia bacterium
GAGCGCAAGCCGCACTTCGCGCCGAAGGCGAAGGCGGTCATCTTCCTCTTCATGGCGGGCGGGCCGAGTCAACTCGAACTTTTCGACTACAAGCCGAAGCTGAACACGCTCGACGGCAAGCCGATCCCCGACGAGTTCATCAAGGGCAAGCGCTTCGCCTTCATGGACACCTTCGCGAACAAGGTGCCGCTGATGCTCGGCTCGCGCCGCAAGTTCGCCCGGCACGGGAAGGCCGGGACGTGGGTCTCGGAGTGCCTCCCGCACACCGCGAAGATCGTCGATGACATCGCCGTCGTGCGCTCGGTCCAGACGAACGTCTTCAACCACGCCCCGGCGAAAACGTTCATCAACACCGGCAGCCCCCAGGCGGGTCGGCCCAGCATGGGCGCGTGGGCGACGTATGGCCTCGGCTCGGCGAGCAAGGATCTGCCCGGATTCGTCGTCTTGCAATCCGGCCCACGCGGGCCGCGCGGCGGCGCACCGCTCTACGGCAGCGGCTTCCTGCCGACGACCTATCAGGGCGTCCCGTTCCGCAGCGTCGGCGACCCGATCCTGAACTTGTCGCGCCCCGCGAAGCTCAGCGCCGCCCGGCAGAAGGATGTCATCGACGGGGTCAATGATCTCAACGCTGTCCGCCTCGCGGACACCGGCGACCCCGAGATCGCGACGCGCATCGCCTCCTACGAGATGGCGTATCGCATGCAGACCAGCGCCCCCGAGCTGATCGACCTCGCCAAGGAGGACCGGAAGACGCTCGAGCTGTACGGCGCGACGCCCGGCAAGCCGTCGTTCGCCAACAACTGCCTACTCGCCCGCCGGCTCGTCGAGCGCGGCGTGCGCTTCATCCAGCTCTACCACACCGACTGGGACCACCACGGAGCGGGCACCGAAAACCTGAACGCCGGCCTCGACCTCGTGACGAAGCAGGTCGATCAGGGCTGCATGGCCCTTATTACGGACCTGAAGAGGCGTAAATTGCTCGACGACACCCTCGTCATCTGGGGCGGCGAGTTCGGCCGCACGCCGATGGGCGAGAGCCGCGACTCGATCGGGCGCAACCACCACATCGAGTCCTCGACGATGTGGCTCGCGGGTGGCGGCGTCAAGTCGGGCCTGAACCTCGGCGCGACGGATGAGCTAGGCTACGCCGCCGTCGAAGACAAAGTCCACGTGCATGACCTCCAGGCGACGGTGTTGCACTTGCTGGGGCTGGACCATACGAAGTTGACGTATCGCTACCAGGGCCGCGACTTCAGGCTGACGGACGTGCATGGCGAAGTGGTCAAGAAGTTGTTGGGGTGAGACAAGCCCACCCATTGCAATGGGTGGGCTTCGGGGACCACAAGCGCCGATGGAGTCCACTGCATGCCCGAGATTCGCCTGATGACCTGGAATCCGGGCCATTTCCACGCCGCCCTCGTCCAGAAGGTGTCGATCGCGGGCGTCTCGCCGACCGTCCACGTCTTCTCGCCTCTGGGGCCGGACCTGCTCGCCCACCTGGGCCGGATCGCGGGGTTCAACGCGCGGAGGCATCACCCGACGAACTGGGAACTGGAAGTCCACACCTCGGACGACTCGCTGGCCCGCATGCTCGAGCAGAAGCCGGGTAACGTCGTCGTCGTCTCGGGGCGGAATCGCGGTAAGATCGACGCGATCGTCGCCGCCCTCGAGGCGGGGTCGCACGTCCTGGCGGACAAGCCGTGGGTGATCGACCCGGGCGACCTGCCCAAGCTGGCCCGCGCGCTGGGCATCGCGAAGGCGAAAGGTCTCGTGGCGCTGGACATCATGTCCGAGCGATTCGAGGTGACGACCCTGCTCCAGCGTGCGTTGATCCATGACGCGGAGGTGTTCGGCGAGATCGACCCCGGCACCCCGGATCGGCCCGGCGTTTTCATGGCCAGCGAGCACTACCTCTACAAATACGTCGCGGGCGTGCCGCTCCGCCGACCGCCCTGGTTCTTCGATGTCGAGCAACAGGGCGAGGGGTTGTCGGATGTCGGGACGCACCTTGTGGACCTCGTGCCGTGGATGCTGTTCCCCGGCCAGGCCGTCGGCGTCGAGGAGATCCAGCTCGGGCGCGCGACGCGCGCGCCGACGGTCCTGAGCCGGTCGAACTTCCAGCGCGTGACGGGCGAGGCCGACTTCCCGCCGAACCTCGCCGCGCGACTCGTCTCGGGGCAACTCCTCTACCACTGCAACACGACGCTCGGCTATGCCCTGCGCGGCGTCCATGTGTGGCTGAACATCGGCTGGAGTTTCGAGGCGGGGCCGAAGCAGGGGGATCGTCATTTCGCGCGATTCGCCGGCAGCCGGTCGGCGGTCGAGATCCGCCAGGGAGAGGCCGAGCAGTTCCGCCCCGAGGTCTACGTCGTCCCGCGCGATCCGGCCCAATCTTCGGAGATCGGCGCAGCCGTCACGCGCTTGCTGGAGCGCGAGCCGACGCGGTTCCCCGGCGTCCGGTTGGAACGAGAGGGCAAGATATTCCGCCTGGAGATCCCCGATTCGTTGCGAGTCGGCCACGAGGCGCACTTCGGCGAGGTGCTACAACTCTTCCTCCGATACCGCCTGGACCCGGCGAGCGTCCCGGCCTGGGAGGAGGCGAACATGAACGCGAAGTATCACGTCACGACGCACGGCGTCCGCCTGGCACGGCAGGATCAGTTGTCAGTTATCAGTTGTCAGTTGTCAGATCGGCAGAAAAGCGATACCTGAGCAGACGTACAGATTCCGGTCGAATCGCTCCAACCATCGCGCGCCGGCTCCGCTGCATCTGGGAAGACGATTGAGTGCGTCTCCGTTGTCGAGAGGACTCCCCACGCGTGCCGATCCTTTCGTGGCAACCCTATGAGAGACCCCACCGCGAGACCGCCATGACCGACGAATCGATCGCCCTGACGGCGTCCGAGTCGCTGCTGCACCTCCTGACCCACTACGTCGAACGAACCACCCCGGATCGGCAGGCGTGGCACGATCGGCTCATGCGGCTCGACCGATGCGAGCCGCGCGACCTGTCGAAACTGCACGGCAAGCTGATCGCCTTCGGCTGGCTGGAGCAGAACACAGGCGTCTTGCCCGCCTGCTACCGTGCCACCCGCGCGGGCGTCCGGGCGCTGGAGGAAGTCCCCGTCGGGTGACCCCACGAGGCGTGACTGCGGAAGTCAGGGGCGAGTCGATTCGTCTGCGTCCCCACATGAGGAGTTCGCAGAGGTCCGAGTGAGACTTCGCCCCCAGAGTACATAATTCAACGCGGCGAGAGGGGCGAGGGCCAGAAAGCCCACGACGGGGATGAGGAACGTCCCCGCCGTGACGATGGTCAGAAAGAACAGCGCCGGGACGATGAATATCGTCACGACCAGCAGGGTTTTCACGGAGGTCTCCCAAGAGGGCGAGCGGCGCATATCCTTCTGGCGACTCATGCGAATGTTTGCCATTTCTGCTTGATGAGTGCCAGTCCTTTCGTGTACACTTCTTCAGGGGTCGGGAACAGGTCGCGCCAGACGCGCGTCGCGGCGGCGAGATCCGGCAGGGCACGGCCGAACGCCTCGATGACCATCCAGCCGTCGTAGCCGACCTTGCGGAGGGCGCGGAACGTCTCGTCGAAGTGAACGTGGCCGGTGCCGGGGGTGCCGCGGTCGTTCTCGCTGATGTGGACGTGGATGAAACTCCCGGCGATGCTCTCGATCGTGGCACCGATGGCCTTCTCCTCGATGTTCGCGTGGAAGGTGTCGTACATCATGCGGAAGTGAGGGTGATCGACGCGCTTCACGAAGGCGGCGGCGTCGGCGGCGGTGGTCAGGAAGTAGCACTCGAAGCGGTTGAGGTACTCGATGGCGAGCATGACCTTGTTTTGCTGGGCGTAGTCGGCGGCCTTGTGGAGGGTCTCCGCGCCGTGCGCCTTCTCCGTTTCCGTCGGCCCCGCCCCCGAGAAGACGCCGAGCGGCGAGTGGTACGGCCCGCAGAGGTTCTCGCCGCCCATCGTGGCGGTCATGTCGATGGCCCACTTGACGTGGTCGAGTCCCTTGCGGCGGACGGCCGCGTCGGGGCTGATGGGGTTGGCCTCGGGATTGCACACGGTCACGGTGGTGCAGGCGAGGCCGAGGTTGTCGAGTTCCTTCTTGATCTTGCCATAGTGGGCCGCGTCGCCGCCGAACAGCGGCAGTTCGACGCCGTCGAAGCCGGCGGCCTTCAGTTTCGCCATGAGCGGGAAATGTTCCTCGGTCACATGGGAGGTCCAGAGAAGCAAATTCATCCCGGTGCGCATCGTATCCGACTCCTGCGAGGAGAGACGTTCGTCGATGCGGGCTATTGTCCGCCTGGGAGCCATTAGCGGCAAGCGGAGGGGGAGAAACTCGTAGGGTGGGTCGAGCGGAGCGAGGCCCACCAGTTGCGTGTCGCCTTCCCTCTGAAATACGCCGTCCCGGAAGTGCCGGTGGGCCTCGCGTTGCTCGACCCACCCTACAGCCGGGTTTCGTCGATGCACCCAGCAGCGGAGGAGTGATAGGATGGAACAGGTCAACGCGAAGAGCATCTTCAGCCCCGCGACGGGGTTCATCGCGCGGGGCGGCTTCGAGTGGACGTGCAACCCCTACCTCGGCTGCACGTTCGCCTGTTCGTATTGCTACGCCGCCTTCTTGCCCCAGAATCGCCGCCCCGTCGAGGACTGGGGCAAGTGGATCTCGGCCAAGGTCAACGCCGTCGAACTCGCCCGCAAGCACGGCCCCAAGCTCGCCGGCCGGCCGCTCTACCTGTCGAGCGTGACGGACCCGTATGTCCCCGCCGAGCGGAGCCTGTGCATGACGCGCGGCATCCTCGAGGCGCTCGTCCCGCACCAGCCGCGCCTGCTGATCCAGACGCGCGGGCCGCTCGTCGTGCGCGACATCGACGTACTGAAGCGATTCACGAGCCTGCGCGTCAACGTGACCATCCCGACCGACGACGAGGAGATCAAGTCGGCGTTCGAGCCGAAGGCCCCGCCGCTGGAGCGACGCTGGCACGCGCTGGCCGACCTCGCCGCCGAGGGCATCGCCGTCGGCGTGTGCGTCACGCCGATGCTGCCGCTGCGCGACCCCGCCGCGTTCGTCGCGCGCATCGCCGCCCTCGGCCCCGCTGTCGTGGTCGCGCAGCACTTCCACGACGCGGGCAAGGGGTTCGGGGCCGACACCGGGGCGAAGGCGCGGGACTCGCTCCGGGCAAGGGGTTGGACCGAGGACGACTACCGCGCCTGCGTCGATCGGATGCGAGCATCCATGCAGGTCTACGAGGCCGAGGAGGGGTTCTTCCCGCCGCCGCTCAGGGCGCTCCCACCGGCGTGAGATCGACGGCAGGGGGCCGCAGGTGGGCAGGCCCCGCGCCCGCCGATCCGTTATGGGCTGGGGGGCCGTCCGGCGACACCTGGAGACACGGCAGGCGGACCTCGAACTCGCTACCTCGACCGGGGCCGCTGGTCGCAGTGACCCGGCCGCCGTGCAACTCGACCAGGCTCTTGACGAGCGTCAGCCCGATCCCCAACCCGCCTTGCGCCCGAACGAGGGTCCGGTCCACCTGCACGAACATCTCGAACACGCGCGGCAGGATGTCGGCGGGGATGCCAACGCCGTCGTCCTCGACGCTGACCAAGACCTCCTCGCCGTCCCGGCGTGCCGTCAGCCGGATGTGGCCTCCGGTGTCGGTATACTTGGCCGCGTTGTTGAGCAGGTTCGAGAAGACCTGGGCCAACCGAACGGGGTCCGCCCGCAGGGGGAGGGGACCGGGCGGGATCGAGACGGCCAGTTCGTGCCGGCCCGCGTCGATCATCGAGCGGGAGGTCTCGACGGCGGTGAGCAGGATGGGGGCCAGCTCGACCTCCTCGATGCGGAGATCGACCGTCCCCCTCGTGATGCGCGACAAGTCCAGCAGGTCGTCCACGAGCCGGGTCAACTGCATCAACTGGCGGTCCATCATGCCCTGGGCGACGCGGACCATCTTGCCGTTGTCGGAGGCCAGGCGAATGATCTCCAGCCCGTTGCGAAGGGGCGCCAGGGGGTTGCGCAGTTCGTGGGCCAGCATCGCCAGGAACTGGTCCTTCCGCCGGTCCGCGTCCGTCAGGTCCGACTCGGTCTGCTTTTGGGCGTCGATGTCGAGCGTCACCCCGATCATTTGCGGCGTCCGACCGCCCTCGTACAGCCGGCCCCGGACCAGGATCCAGTGCGTCGTGCCGTCGGGCCAGCGGACGCGGTGTTCCGAGGAATAGTCCTCCCCCGAGGCGACGGCCCGATCCAGGCCGGCCAGGACCCGTTCCCGGTCGTCGGGGTGGATCGACGCGACGAGCGACTCGTGCGTCAGGGTCGCCTCGGGGGCCAGCCCGAGGTTGGCCTTGTGGCTGGCGCTGCACTCGATGGCCCCGGACGCCAGATCCCACTCCCAGGTCCCGAAGCGGGCGGCCTCGGACGCCAGCCGGAGGCGTTCTTCGCTCTTGCGGAGTTCGGCCTCGGCCCGCCGGCGCTCGGCCCGCTCGCGCGACTCGGCCATGGCCCGCGCCACGGCGGGGACCAGCCGATCCAGCCGGTCCTTGAGGACGTAGTCGGTCGCGCCGCGCTTGAGCGACTCGATGGCGACTTCCTGCCCGATGACCCCGGACAGGAAGAGGAAGGGCACCTCCGGCCGGGCCACCCTCGCCAGGTCGAGCGCCGACAGCCCGTCGAAGCTGGGCAGGGCGTAGTCCGCGAGGATGAGGTCGAGCGGGGCGGGGCCGTTCATCGCCGCGACGAACTGCTCGCGCGTCTCGGCCCGGCGGATCGAGGCGCGGACCCCGCCCTTGGCGAGGGTGATGGAGGTGAGTTCCGCGTCGAGGGGGCTGTCTTCGAGCAAGAGGATCGAAAGCTCCCCTCGATTCGCCGGCGGGGGATGTGTCATCGGACGAATCTCTGAGGGAAGGGCTTCTCGCAACGCTCCTATTTTATCTTAGGCGCTACGATCGAGGCTTGGTGGTCTCGGGCGGCGGCTCGTTCAGTACGGCCCAAAAGACGCCCAACTCCCGGACCGCTTCGAGGAATTGGTGGAACCCGACCGGCTTGACGACGTAGGCGTTCACGCCCAGGTCGTAGCTGCGGACGAGATCCTTCTCCTCGCGCGAGGAGGTGAGCATCACCACGGGCAGCCGTTGCAAGCTCCCGTCCGCGCGGATCGCCTGGAGGACTTCGATGCCGTCCAGTTTCGGCAACTTGAGGTCGAGCAGGATGACGGCCGGGTTGCCCCTCTCGCGCGAGGCGAACTCGCCCTCGCACCGGAGGTAGCCCAGCGCCTCGGCCCCGTCGCGCGCCACCACCACCGGGTTGGCGAGCTGGCTCTTCGAAAGCGCGAGCAGCGTCAACTCCAAATCCTTGGGGTTGTCCTCGACCAGCAGGATCGGCTTCAGCACTACACGTCCTCCTCGGTGCGCGGCAGGGTGAAGTAGAAGGTCGCCCCTTTACCGAGTTCCCCCTCGGCCCAGGTCCGCCCCCCGTGCCGGGCGATGATGCGGCGGGTGTTCGCCAGGCCGATGCCCGTCCCCTCGAAGTCCTCCACGCGGTGCAGGCGCTGGAATACCCCGAACAGCTTGCCGACGTAGCGCATGTCGAAGCCGACGCCGTTGTCGCGGACGTAGAAGACCGTCTCGCGGCCCTCCCGCGTGCCGCCCACCTCGATCACCGCCTCGGGCCGGGTCCGGGTGTACTTCACGGCGTTGTCCAGCAGGTTCCGCACGACCAGCCGCAGCGATTGGAGGTCGGCGCGCACCGGCGGGAGGGGGCCGACCTTCCACCCGACGACGCGGCCCACGCACTCCGGAGCCAGTTCGCGGCGCGCCTCCTCGACGAGGGAGGCCAGATCGACCGGCACCAGGTCCAGGGCCGCCCGGCCCATCTGGGCGAAGCCGATCAGGTTGTCGACCAGGGTTCCGGCGTAGCGGCCCGACTCCAGGATGGTGTCGAGGTAGCGGCGGGAGGTCTCGTCGCACCGCCCCGCCTCGCGCTCGTGCAGCAACTCGGCGTAGCCGACGATGTGACGGAAGGGGGCGCGCAGGTCGTGCGACACCGAATAGGAGAACGACTCCAACTCCTCGTTGCTGCGCCGGAGGTCGCCCGCGAGTTGCGCCATCTCCTCCGCCTTGCGCAGGACGATGCCGACGATGTCTTGCCGCAGGTCGGTCGCGGCCGCGACCTCCGCAGGATGCCACGGCAGGGACCGCCCGCAGACCGTCTCCTTCCACTGCTCGAAGCTGGCGCGGGGGTGCAACCGACCGCCGCCCGCCGCCTCGACCGGCTTGTTCGGGTCGCCCCCCCATTTCACGGTCCGCACCACCTCGGGGCGGAACCACATGAGGTAGCTGTGGAAGAGCTTGGATATCTGGAGGGCCAGCAGTCCGCTGGGCGAATCCGCCCCGGCCGTGGCGTCCGGGAGGAGGGGCGACAAGGCGTCGGTGTGGAACACCTCGTGCTTGCCGGCCGCCAGCCAGTCCGCCAGTAGCCGCACCTCGGCCTCCCCCGGCGTGTCGCCGATCAGGTGGCAGGTGCCGTCGAAGAGGACCGCCGCGCCGCCCGCGCCCACGAACCGGAGCAGGCGCTCGGGGCCGCGCAGCAGCCCGTCCACGAAGTCGGCCTCGGTCGCCATCGCGGCGAGCAGTTCGGACTGCACCGCCTTGAGGCGGATGCGATGGCCGAGGTCGGTGCCACGCTCCTGGGCGGCGACCTGTTGCGCCAGGTATTGGCTGAGCAGCTCGCAGGCGGTCCGCATCTCGACGGGCACGACGCGCGGGGTCTTGTGGTGGCAGGAGATCAGCCCCCACAGTTCCCCCTCGCGCAGCACCGCGATCGACATCGAGGCGGCGGTGCCCATGTTCTTCATGTATTCGACGTGGACCGGCGACACGCCACGCAGCGTGGCGAGGCTCAGGTCGAGCGGCCCCTCTTCGACCAGGCCAACCAGCGGCACCGGCGTATGATCGGCTTCGACGATCAGGCGGATCCGGTTGAGGAGGTACAACTCGCGGACCTGCCGGGGAATGTCCGCCGCTGGGAACCACAGGTCCAGGTAGGACGGCAGTACCTCGTCCCCGCACTCCGCCACGACGTGACCGTTCCACTGGGCGTCGAACTGGTAGACCAGCACGCGGTCGAACCCGGTGATCCGCCGCACCTCCCGAGTGGCCACCTGGCAGACTTCTTCGACCGTGTGGGCACCCTGGACTGCGGCGATGAAGCTGCCGACCAGGGGGTAGAGATCCCGGAACGACACGTCGGCCTGCGAGGCGGTCGGCTCCAACTCGAGGATCAACGCCCCGCCGAAGCGGTGGACGACGGCGTGGAACGACCGCACCTTCCCTCCGCCGTCCACCGTCAGAGTGCGGAGGTACAGGGGGCTTTGCTGAGGCAACGGCTTGCCCAGGTCGTCGCGCAGGAGTTTCCCTTGGGCGGAACCGAAGACCACTTCGGGGGTGGCCCCCAGCAAGGCATCCAGGGGGCACCCGAGGAGGTCCGGGGCGTTCGCACTGGCGCAGAACACGGTCAGCCCCGGCTCGCGCATCGCCAGGAGGATCCCGTGCGACTGGATGTTCCCCGGAATGTGGATCGGCTCACGGTCGCAGGCGGTTAGATCGTCCTGGGGGCCAGTACTCTCCCTCGGGGCGGCGAGGCTGGTCGGATCCGCTGGCATTCGTTCGCTCCCGGTGTGCGGGCCGCCATCGATCGTCAGAGAGGGGCACTACCCGCAGACCTCAGCTTACGGACTACGGTTCCCGCCGTCCACCCTCCAGGCCGCGCGACCTGTCCAATCTCCTCGCGGCGGCATAAGGTAGAGGGCCACCGCCCCCGACAGGAGCAACCCGATGGCCGTGCAACATTCGCCGCGCTTCCTCGCGATCGTCACCGACGCGAAATCCCGCATCCGCGAGACCAACGTGGACGCCGTCAAGGCCCGCCTCGACGAGGGCGAGAAACTGACGATCGTCGATGTCCGCGAAGAGAGCGAGTTCGCCCGCGACCACGTCCCCGGCGCGATCCACCTCGGCAAGGGCGTCCTCGAGCGCGACGCCGAGCAGAAGCTCCCCGACCTCGGCACCGAGATCATCCTCTACTGCGGCGGCGGCTTTCGCAGCGCGCTGGCCGCCGACAACCTCCAGAAGATGGGGTACACCAACGTCGTCTCGATGGACGGCGGCATCCGCGACTGGCGCAATCGCGGGTATCCGCTCACGAGTTGAGACCAAGCCGATTCGTCCGCAGATTTCGTAGATGACGCAGATTAAACCAATTAATTAATCTGTGTAATCTGCGAAATCTGCGGCTGAATCGGCTTTGCCCTCAGCGCGTCGGGAACGCCGTCCACGCATCGACGCGCTTGGCGGCGTCGTGGGGGCACGCATGCACGCACGCCGGCGTCTGGCCGGGCAGGCTGCTGCACTGGTCGCAGACGACGGCCTTCAGGGGCAACACCGCGCCCGAGGGCCGCACCTCGTCGAGGGCGATCTGGAGTAGCACGACGCGCTCGTCCTTCACTCCCGTCGCCTGGGCGGCGATGACGTTCTTGCCGGGGCGCAGCAGGCCGAGCGTCTCGCCCGCGAGTTCGTAGACGAACTGTTCGCTCGCGATCGTCCACTTGTCGAGGGGCAGCAGCGTCCCGTTGAGCCAGACATCGATCATGTGCGCCAACTTGGCCGACCGGCCCTTGCCCTCGACGACCACCTCGCGCGCGGCGGAGTCGAGCGAGAGTTTGAACGCCACCTCGGGGCGCTTCAGCAACTCGGCGTCGAGAGTGAAAGTATGGCGGAAGTCGAACGTCGGTTCTGCATTCGCGGACGGCAACTGCTTCTCCATGTCCTTGTCCCACCAGAACGGCGTCGCGCCGGACATCCAGCCGCGATCGTCGAAGCCCGGCCGGGTCCAGCCGTCGCCCGTTACGCCGGAGGCGTGGGCGAACCTCCAGCCGTGCGTCTGCTCCTTGATGAGGCCGAGGTCGTGCATCTGGATCGAACCGTAGGGGCAACTCTTGGCGCAGAGTTGGCAGCCGATGCACCAGTCTTCGATGACGATCTGGAGGTTGTCGCCACGGCGGATCGAACTGACGGGACAGTTGATCGTACATACCGGGTCGCGACACGCCCGACAGGTGGAGGGGACGAGGTACTTGCCGAAACGATCCCCGTCGAGGAAGATTCGGGACCGGCCATCGGGATGGGTGCTGATACACGCCTGGACGCACTCGTCGCAGCGGGTGCAGCGGTCGAGGTCGATGAGCATCAGTTTTTGGCCCTGGATCAGGCCCTGCCGCTCGAATTCGGACGACTGCGTCGGGGCCGAGCGGTCCTCCCAGCCGCGCGTCTTCTCTTGACGAATGCTGCGATTGGCCCGCAGGGCGATTTCCGCATCGACCTTCTTTCGTAAGGACGGGTCCGCCGCCACGAGCGTGCGGAAGAGCGTCGCGGGGATCTCGACCAGTTCGATCCGCTGCTCCATGCGCCACTTTTCGGCCTTGGAGTCGGCAACATCGCCATCGTCGTCCTTGGGCCGGGGGTGGACATAGGCGACGCATTTGGCGCTGCGTTTCTTCTCGAGGACGACGCCCATTTCTCCGAAGAAATCTCCCTGGGAGAGGTACGCCAGGACGGACTCGCCGCTGGGATCGTTGTCTAGCACTTTGACCACGCCGCGCCGGACGATGAAGATCGATGTCGAGTCGTCGCCCTTGTCGAAGATCACCTCGCCGTCCGTGCAAGGGCGAAGCTTGACGTTGGCCCGAATCGTCTCGAACTGCTCCGGCGTGAGGTCGGCCAGGAACGATAGTCCCGCGAGGTGGTTCTTCAGAACGCTTTCGCGATATTCCTTGTCCGTGTCCTCCTGATACTGTTTGTCTGCCAGGATCTTTTCGAGGATATTGCGGAGCATCTCGAGGACGTAGCAATCGCGATCCGCGACAATGGTCGCCGAGCGCACCGTGCCGTTGGTGCAACTCCACTGCCCGAACAGGCTGCCCTCGTTCATGGTCGCCTTACGCAAGGCCAGGTCGATCGTCGTCGAGGCGTCGAGGGTAATGATCTTGGAAGGCTGCTTCGGCGAAGTCTTCGCGCCAAACATGCGGGCTATCCAGCCAGGCGACCGCTGGGGGCCGGTCGAGCCGTCGAGGTAAACCGATGCGGCATGAGCGGGGGCGTCAGGGATGTTCGGGATGGGTGTGGGCAGGACGACCGCCCGGAGGCGTTCTAAAATCGCCTCGTCTCGCTCCTGCTCTTCGTGCTTGTCCTGGGTGATGTGCTTTTGAATTTGGCCGGGCAACTCGGCGAGGCGGCGATCACGGTCAGCATTCAGGGAAGCGATGTCGTCTGCCGAGAGGATGACAAAGGCCGTCCAGCCGGGGTCGCCCTGGCGACAGATGACCTCCCCAGCGCGGTACTTGCGTAAGCGGATCGAGCCGGGAAACTTATCCGGGCTGGGTTTCACTTTGAGGCGTTTGAATACACCGCAAGAAAGATAGAGGATCGGCGGCAGGTCGAAGTCGCCCTCGTGCGGGTCGAGGCGAGCCGGCGGCTTGACCGCCGTGTCCTTCTTGCGTGCCTTCATGGTGTCTTGCATGGGTCGCTCCGGGTGGGGCCGCTATATACTAGCAACGTTCGATGTCGGAGAGGAGGTATTCCGCGTAATCGACCCCAACGAAGATGCTCGTTACTTCGAGGATGTGGACAGAAGTAGCGGAGCCGATGTCGAGAAATTGGTTCCGGGCGTGGCAAATCTTTCGGGATCGCCTGGCCCCAAGTGCGATCACCTACCATGAAATAAGGGGTTACGTCGATGACCCCCCGCATTTCCCACTACAGGACGAAGGCTCCCGAAGTTTTGCCACACCCGGAGTCGATGACCTGCGGGTAGGGGTTTTTGTTGATGGGCAAGCAAATCGTAGAGTAGCCACGAGGCTTCTGTTTCGAACTCTCGGCCATGGTTCACCTCCGCGCCGTGCGGGACGACACCAAGGTGAATCATGGCCGATTGCTTCCCATCGTCTTCTGGACGGCTGTTCACTCCTGCCCCTCACCCCAAAATCCGTGACGGTCAGGATAATACCAGAGAGAATGAATTCCTCTGATCCGTATCGATCCGCTTCGTCCTCAGCATGTTTGGCGGAGGACGCTCTTTTCGAAACTAACTGAGGCTCATGCTCAACAAGAACTCCACGTTGCTCTTCGACTTGCGGAGCCGATTCAGCGCCATCTCCATCGCCTCGGTCGGGCTCATGTCGGCGAGGACTTTCCGCAGGGCGCGGACGCGGTCGATCTCGTCGGGGTGCATCAGCAACTCTTCCTTGCGCGTGCCCGAGCGGTTGATGTCGATGGCGGGCCAGATGCGCTTCTCGACGAGTCGCCTGTCGAGGTGGACCTCCATGTTGCCCGTGCCCTTGAACTCCTCGAAGATGACCTCGTCCATGCGCGAGCCGGTGTCGATGAGGGCGGTCGCGAGGATGGTCAGGCTGCCGCCCTCCTCGAGGTTGCGGGCCGCCCCGAAGAAGCGCTTCGGCTTCTGCATGGCGTTGGAGTCGAGGCCGCCGGACAGGAGCCGGCCTCCCGAAGGGGCCTCGGTGTTGTGGGCGCGTGCGAGGCGCGTGATGCTGTCGAGCAGGATCACCACGTCCCGGCCGTCCTCGACGAGGCGCTTGGCCTTCTCGAGGGCCATGTCGCTGACGTGGATGTGTTCGCCCGACGGCTCGTCGAACGTGCTGGCGATGACCTCGGCACCCGGCCCGGCGACCGTGCGGACCATCTCGGTGACTTCCTCGGGCCGCTCGTCGATGAGCAACACGATGAGGTACGCCTCGGGGTGGTTCTTCTTGATCGCCAGCGCGAGCCGCTGGAGCAGGACGGTCTTGCCCGCACGCGGCGGCGACACGATCAGGCCGCGCTGGCCCTTGCCGATCGGCGTGAACAGATCGACGATGCGCGTCGCCATGTCGTCGCCCGGCCCCTCGAGGACGAGCCGCCTGTTCGGGTGCAGCGGCGTGAGGTCGTCGAAGACCGTCGGTCGGATCTTCTCGTCGGGCGACCGGCCGTTGACCGACTCGACTTGCATCAGGGCGAAGTTGTCCTGCCCCTCGACCGGGAGCCGGATCGGCCCCTCGACGACGAGTCCCGTCCGCAAGTTGAGCCTGCGAATCTGCGACGGGGAGACGTAGATGTCTTCCGGCGAGGCGAGGTAGTTGTGCGCGGCGCTACGGAGGAACCCGTAGCCGTCGGGCAAGACCTCGAGCGTCCCCGCACCGCGGACGACATCGTTGCGCTCGATCTGTTTGCGGACGATGCCGACGATGAGCTGCACGCGGGTCGCGCCGGCGTGCTCGAGGATGCCCTCGCGCTCGGCCTCGGCGAACAGTTTCGGCATCGGCAAGCGATACAGATCATCGAGACGCAAGCCGGGGATGAACCGCATCTGCGGAATCGGCGTCGGGGCGGAAACGACCGGGGGAGGCGGCGGGGCCTCCGCGACGGCGGTAGCGGTCGAGACGGGCTTGCGAATGATTCGTCGGCGGGTTGTGTTCCCCGCGTCCTCGTCGCTGCGGGCGACGGCCATGGAAGACCTCCGGGTAGCTGTGGCAAAGAAAACGACCTGACCGGACCCGCGCGTCACGCGGGATATTCCGGCCTATCATCGGGTCGTCATGCGATCAAAAGGGAAAGATCCTCGAAAGAGCCTGATCGAACGATGCGAGCTTCGGCGAATCCACGAAGGATGACAACTGGGCAAGGATGAGGTCGTAATCAGATGGATCGTGGGTTCGGATGGTTGCGATAAAGTGAAGCCAACGGATGCGGGATGTGGCAGGCTTGCACACCCTCCATGACATTGTACACGACCAGGCGCGGAATTCCAGTCTATCTACCGACGAATCTGTTCGGACGAGGCGCGAGGGTAGGTTTGCAAGGCGGAATGGGATTCCGACGGACGAGGTTTGTATTGAAATTCGTCGAGTCGTCTCGACTCGGGAAGGCCATTCGGGCGTATGCGTCGGAGGTCGAAGAGTGTATGTTGAGAGGAGGCGTGACGCCGTAGTTTCGTGCAGAATCAACCTGTCGATACGCACAAACGAGAACGAGTTCGCGGTGAGTGTCTACCCTGTCGTCATGTCAGAAGTGATGACGTGAATCTAATAGAAGGGATGAGGGCATGCCGCTACACGATCACTTCCACGGCCCCATGTCGCTGGAATTGCCCTGGGACACGCTCCACTCTTCCTGGGCCTCGGACCTGGCGAGAGGACTCAACACGCGCTGGCTCCAGCGGCCCTTTCGCGCGCTCGAACACACGCACGCCGGCGCGGGTATCGAGATCGACATCGGCGCAATGAGGCGCGAATCTCCGGGTGGGAACGGCACTGCGGTCGCAATCTTGGCCCAGACATGGACCGCCCCTCCCGCCCTCCTCGTCGCCCAGCCTCTCGAGGTGCCCGAAGCCTACGAGGTTCGCGTCTTCGAGGGGCCGGGCGGCTGGAACCTCGTAGGGGCCATCGAACTCGTCAGCCCCGGCAACAAGGACCGC
>JANXSH010000872.1 GCA_025356615.1 Planctomycetia bacterium
CCGAAGGTCGTGGACGGCAAGCCCAACGAGGGGACGTATCGCGCCCACCAGGTGCCGATGAGCGACATGTCCACGCCGGAACACGTCCAGATCCTCGACGACTGGCTGAGGTCGTACAAGGCCGAGGAACTCTTCGACGCCAACGGCACGTTCCTGCCCGAACTCCAGGAACTGGCCCCGAGGGGCGAGCGCCGCATGGGCGCGAACCCGCACGCCAACGGCGGTAGGCTTCTCAAAGCTTTGCATATGCCCGACTTCCGCGCCTACGAAGTGAAAGTGACCACCCCCGGCGCGACGGATGTCGAATCGACGCGCGTGATGGGCCTGTTCCTGCGCGACGTGATGAAGCAGAACCTCGCGCGCAAGAACTTCCGCCTCTTCGGCCCCGACGAGGTCGCGTCCAACCGCTGGACGGCCGTCTTTGAGGTGACGGATCGCGTCTGGATGGCCGATCGACAGCCCGAGGACGACCACCTCTCGACCGACGGCCGGGTCATGGAGATCCTGAGCGAACACACCTGCGTCGGCTGGATGGAGGGCTACCTGATGACGGGCCGACACGGTGCGTTCTGCACCTACGAGGCGTTCGCCCACATCATCGACTCGATGTTCAACCAGCACGCCAAATGGCTCGACGCCTGCAAGGACATCCCCTGGCGCGCCCCGATCGCGTCGTGGAACATCTTGCTCTCCTCGCACGTCTGGCGGCAGGACCACAACGGCTTTAGCCACCAGGATCCGGGGTTCATCGATGTCGCCGTCAACAAGAAGGCCGACATCGTCCGCGTCTACCTCCCGCCCGACGCCAACACTTTGCTTTCGGTGACGGATCATTGCCTACGGTCGCGCAACTACGTCAACGTCATCGTGGCTGGCAAACAGCCCGCTCCGCAGTGGCTGACGATGGACCAGGCGGTCAAGCACTGCACGGCGGGCGTCGGCATCTGGGAGTGGGCGAGCAACGACAAGGGCGGCGAACCGGACGTGGTCATGGCCTGCTGCGGCGACGTGCCGACGCTCGAGACGCTCGCGGCGGTGCAGATGCTGCGGGAGGCCGAGCCGGGGCTGAAGATCCGCGTCGTCAACGTCGTGGACCTGATGACGCTACAACCCGAGAGCGAACACCCGCACGGCCTGAGCGACAAGGACTTCGACGTGCTGTTCACCAAGGACAGGCCGATCATCTTCGCCTTCCACGGCTACCCCTGGCTCATCCACCGCCTGACGTATCGTCGGCACAATCACCACAACCTGCACGTCCGCGGCTTCAAGGAGGAGGGCACGACGACGACGCCGTTCGACATGGTGGTGATGAACGACCTGGACCGCTTCCACCTGGTCGGCGACGTGATCGACCGCGTGCCGGGCCTGGGGGCGCGGTCGGCGTACCTGAAGCAGGCGTTGCGCGACAAGCTGATCGAGCACGGGCACTACATCCGCAAGCACGGCGAGGACATGCCGGAGATCACCGGGTGGAAGTGGGGGCAGAAGGGCGCGGGGAAGCGGGCGGCGGACACGGGGGACGACAATGCGTGACATGACCTCCGGGGCGACTCGGCGTCGCGGCGTCGGCGTACTTCTTACGGCCCAAGAGCGCCCCGCCGAGTAGACACGATCAGTCCAGCCAATTCTCGACTCGCAAGCCGGCACTCGATCGAAATCGGTCCGGTTGGCGGACAAGAGCAGCGCGTTGTTGACCAAAGCCGTTGCCGCGATTTTCAGATCCATCGTGCCGATGCGAAGTTTCTGCCGGCGGAGGTCGTCGAATTGCTGGGCCGCAGTGTCATCG
The DNA here is from genome assembly GCA_025356615.1 of Planctomycetia bacterium. GTDB lineage: Bacteria > Planctomycetota > Planctomycetia > Gemmatales > Gemmataceae > JANXSH01. The sequence continues at coordinate 1,790 of JANXSH010000872.1, forward strand.
AACGGCACGATTTCGAACTCCTGGTAGAACTCGAACAGCAAAGCCAGCTCTCGATAACCGATGACTTGCCGCAGCGCCATCCTCTCTTTGGCGATCATGGCAAGCAGCTGTGCATTCGTTCCTCGACCGTGACAATGGCCACACCGATGGTTTTGGAACCCGACACAGAAATCATTCGTTCGATAGGCGACGGCCCCGTTCGCTGTCGGGGTATTTCAAGAAGGTCGTGTGATCCGTGTCGAGGAGGATCATTCGGCCGACTCCTCACGCCGGGCGGCCTCACGCTCGGCTTCACGGATTCTCGAGCACTCCTCATCGACTTCGCGCATGAACTCGCTGTCGCGGAACATGCCGACGACTTTGCGCCAGTCCTTGCGCGAGGGATCGGCCTTCGTCGCGAGGGCGTTCTCCAAGGCTTCGACTCGTTTGGCGAGGGATTCCAAGATCAAGTCGTTCATCGGCGTCTCCTTTGGATATTCCAGTGCCCCCCGTGCCATTCTACTTTGACGGGTTCACTTCTTGGAATCCTTCTTTCGGCTCTTCCATGCCTCGAGTTCCTTGCGCTACTACTTCACCGCGTCCGGATCGTTCGACTCGACAGCATCATGGGGACTTGGGGAGCGTGGCGACGAACGCTTTGAAGTCGGCGCGGTCGCGGAGGGAATCGAGGTCGGTGTCCTTGTCCAGATGTTTTCGATTCGCCGGCACTGCGAAGAAACCGTTCGTCTTCGCGCGCCGGAGAGAGTGCATCCCCTCGCGCGCCAGCTTCTCGCCCTCCTCGGAGCGGAGAACGGCCGGGCGCTTGTCGTCCTTGCGGATGGCGGCGGCGATCAGGGCGTAGCAACAGGCGAGGTTGTAATCCGAACCCGCCAGTTCGAGGTGTTCCGGGGGACCTGCGTTGTCGCCCGTCGCGAGTCGGGTGCGGAGGTCGCGGACTTGCCTGAAACACGCCAGTGCCTCTTCTAGATTACCCGCTGCAGCCAGCAGGGCGCCCAGGTTGTGGTGCGTGACCGCCAGGCTGCTGCGGTACTGCGGTACGCCGGGGTGGTCCGCGACGAGCTTGCTCCGAAGGTCGCGGGCCTGCTGGTGCGACTTCAACGCATCCTCCCGCCTGCCCTGGGTGGCCAGCAGGGCGCCCAGGTTGTTGTGCGTGACTGCCAGGCCGCTGCGGTACTCCGGTACGCCGGGGTGGTCCGCGACGAGTTTGATGAGGATGTCGCGGGCGCTGCCGTGCTCCTTCTCCGCCCCCT
>JANXSH010001046.1 GCA_025356615.1 Planctomycetia bacterium
ACCAGACCGGCCACGTCCTCTGGCGCATCACCGAGGGTAAGGAGCTGGAACACCTGAAGCCCAAGGTGGCGGTCATCATGATCGGCACGAACAACGGCCACTCGCCCGCGCACGTCGCCGGGGGCATCAAGGCCATCGTCGAGGAGCTGAAGAAGCAGAAGCCGCACATCAAGATCCTCGTCCTGGGCGTCTTCCCGCGCGGCAGCGGCGTCAAGGGCGACAAGTCGATCCCGGCCGCGAAGCTGAGCAAGAAGGTTCCGGCGATCAACGCCATCATCGCCAAGCTGGACGACAGCAAGACGGTGTTCTACAAGGACATCGGCAACTCGTTCCTCGCCGAAGACGGTGGCCTCTCGCGCGACATCATGGACGACTACCTGCACCTGACCGCCAAGGGCTACGCCATCTGGGGCAAGGCGATCAAGGGAGACATCGAGAAGTTGCTGAAGTAAGAAGCGATATTAGCACCGGCTGAAGTCTTAGCCCGACGCGCTAGCGAGGGTTTTTTGCCTGACTACTCCAATCCCTCGCTCGCGCGTCGGGCTAAGATTACGGCGATACTTTCGGGCCGAGGTTAATCCAAATCTTCGCAACTCCCTCGAAGCCCCGTCAACTGCTGGCCTTGCAACTCCAAAAGCTCCGAGGGTAGAATCCTCCCCATATCCCGTGAACGTCCGACCAGAGCGGGCGAGGGGCAACTACCTCCGTCCTCCCGTGAGTCCGCAGTGCCGAAAGTCACTCTCGCCGCCCCGATCGCCCGTTGGCTCCCCTCCACCGCCGGGGAGAAGTCGTTCGTGGTCACGGGAGCGACGGTGCGCGAAGCGCTCGACTCGCTCCTCGTGGACGTGCCCAGTCTCCGGGGCTACATCCTCGACGACCAGGGGGCGCTGCGCCACCACGTCGCCGCGTTCGTCGATGGCGTCGTCGTGCGTGACAAGCGGGCGTTGACCGAGGCGGTAGCGCCGGGGAGCGAAGTCTACTTGGTGCAGGCACTATCAGGAGGGTAGCCGTGGCCGATCGATTGCTGGTCTCGACGCGGAAAGGGTTGTTCGCCTTCGTCCGACAGGGGGGCGGCTGGGTGCTGCGCCGGAAGGCGTTCCTGGGTGAGAACGTCACCCTGACGCTGGCACACTCGTCCGGCTGGTATGCCGCCCTGAACCACGGCCACTTCGGGGTCAAGTTGCGCCACTCCGCCGACGAAGGGGAGACGTGGGAGGAGCGAGCCGTCCCGGCGTATCCGGCACACGAAACCTTCGTGCCCGGCGACGGCAAGCCGGCGATCCCGGCCAGCCTGAAACTCATCTGGGCGCTCGAAGCCGGGGGGACGGACCAACCGGGCCGACTGTGGGCGGGGACGATGCCGGGTGGCCTCTTTCGCTCCGACGACGGGGGCCGATCGTGGGATCTGGTTCGCGGCCTGTGGGACCGACCGGAGCGCGCGAAGTGGTTCGGCGGCGGGGCGGACGTGCCGGGCATCCACTCGATCTGCGTGGACCCCCGCGATTCGCGCTCCCTTCGCGTCGGCGTGTCCTGTGGCGGTGTGTGGCTCAGCGAAGACGGTGGCGAGAACTGGAGCTTGACCGGGGAGGGTATGTTCGCGGACTTCATGCCGCCCGAGTTGCGGAACGACCCGGCGATCCAGGATCCGCACCGGATGGTGCAGTGTCCCTCGTCCCCCGATCATCTCTGGGTCCAGCATCATAACGGCGTGTTCCGCTCGATCGACGGTGCCCGGAGTTGGCGGGAGGTTCCCGACGTGCCCCCGTCCGTGTTCGGCTTCGGCGTCGCGGTGCATCCCCAGGAGCCGAACACGGCGTGGTTCGTGCCCGCGATCAAGGACGAGACCCGTATCCCGGTCGATGGCCGACTCGTCGTGACCCGGACGCGCGACGGCGGGCAGTCGTTCACGGTGCTGCGCGAAGGGCTGCCGCAAGAGAACGCCTTCGACCTCGTCTACCGCCACGGTCTGGCGATCGACGACACGGGCGACCGCCTGGCCATCGGCTCGACGACCGGAGGGCTATGGCTCTCCGAGGACCAGGGCGATTCGTGGGGTCTGCTCTCGGCCCAACTCCCGCCGATCTATGCCGTGTGTTTCGCATAGCTCGCCGACTGATTCACTCCGCCCCGAGCGACACGACGGAGATTGTCCCCTTGCCTCGCCACCCCGATCGTGTACGATAACTCCCACGCCAGCCCCAATACGATCCGCGACATGGTCGAACGTCGAATTGAACTGGACCGCCGAT
>JANXSH010001049.1 GCA_025356615.1 Planctomycetia bacterium
TTTGGTTTTTAGCCCGGTCCTTTAGGGCCGGGCGGAGTGCGCCTCGCGGGAGAAACTGGCAGGGGTGATGGAGCCAGACGCGCCAGCGAGGGTGAGTGGCCGCGCCGGTGGAGGAGCCTGTCTCCCTCGCTGGCGCATCGGGGCTTTCTCTCCTCTCTCGTGTCACTCCCAGGTGATGGAGCCAGACGATCCACCTCTTATGGTCAGGGTCTCTCCGCGACGAGGCGGGCCACCGTGTCTCGACAGCCCGTGCAAATCTTTCGGGATCTACACCAAAGATGCTGACGAGGCCGAGAATGGGACGACATGCTAATATAGAAGCGAGTCGAGAGAATTGAAGGAAGTGGACAAGCGTAGAGGCGGGAAATGAGCGATTACCACCGGCTGGCCTTCTGGACCAAGGCATTGAACCTGCCGGGATTCGAAGTGGTCCACGAGCATCGTGACACTCCCTCGGATCCGGTCCGGTTCACAGTCGTTCCGATCGAGAAAGTCGCCGTCTGTCCCAAATGCGGTCATGCCTGTGCCACGGTGAACCGTCGCCTCGAGTCTGCGTCGGTCAAGGATCTCCCTTTGGGGGAGCAAGCCGTCGAACTCATCGTTCACACTCCGCAATACGAGTGCAAGCGTTGCGACAGCTATTTCACCCCGACTTACCCGGCCATCGCTCCCGGCGCTCATGCCACCCAACGCTTCCTCGCTCACGTCGCCCGCCTGATCGACTTCTCCGACATCGCCAATGTCGCTGCCCTGTACCAGCTCTCCGAAAGCACCTTGACCCGCTGGTACTACGACTACGTCGAACGGCAACAGCAGTCGCCGGCCCCGATTGTCGGCAAGCCTATCAAGTGCCTGGGAATCGACGAGCTGTCTCTTAAAAAAAGCACCGCCAGTTCGTCTGTGTGATCATCGATCACACCAACAAGCGGGTGCTGGACATCCTGGAGCAGCGCGATAAGGGCATTCTCGTCAAGTACTTACGCGAGAAGAGGGAGGAGGGATTGCTGGCCGCGGTGGAGGAAGTCACCTGCGACATGTGGGACGGCTATTCCAATGCCGCGATGGAGGTGTTCGGTGCCGACCACCGGGTAACGATCGACCGCTTCCACGTCATGAAGAACTTGCAGGAGCAGCTGACCAAGGCCCGTCGAGAGATCCAACGCGGGCTGAGCAAGGAGGAGGCCAAGGAACTGAAGGGCACGCGATGGCTGTGGGTGAAGAACTGGGACAACCTGACCGGCGAGGAGCAGCAGGAGTTGGAAGCGTTGAAGAAGCGGTTTCCCGCGTTGAAGCTATTGGCGGAGCAGAGGGATAGCCTGCGGGCCATCTTCGAGGACAAGAAGATCGTGACTGCGGCAGAAGGGCAGAAGCGATTCCAGGCGTGGATGGAGCAAGCGAGGAAACTCGGGCTGAAGGGCCTGGACGCCTTCTGCAATACGCTAACGAACTGGCGGGACAAGATCGCCAATTACTTCGTGACTCGGTCGAGCAACGGCAGGACCGAGGGCTTCGACCACGCCCTACGCTCGATTCTCTGGCGGGCGTTCGGCATGACCAACTTCAGCCACTTTCGTCTTCGCGCCCTCCACCGCTTCGGACGGCCCGCAAACGCCTAATCAGCAGGAGTGGCGCAGAACCGGAAAACGGGATCTCGTCAGTCGAACAGCCATCCCAGCAGCCGCGTCGCTTGCCGATAGTCGCCGATCACGACATCGGCTCCGGCCTGGACGAGCCGGTCGCGCTTCCAGGCGTTGACGCCGACCCGGCGCGTCTCGTCGCTGGCGACGGCCACGGCGACCCCGCCGACCTTGCGGACCTCCTCGATCTCGACGAAGCCGTCCCCGAAGCCGAGCAGTTCTGGCCCCTGGAGGTTCTCCTCGCGGAGGATCTTGTCGATTATCATCTGCTTCGAGAAGCTCTGGTAGTCGTCGAGCGCCCCGTAGACGTGCGGGCCGAAATACTCCGCCACGCCGAGCAACTCCGCCTCCTGGCGGACGTATTTCAGGTCGGTCCCGCTGGCGAGGTAGAGCGTCACGCCCCGGCGGCGCAGGTCGTCGAGTAGCGCGTGACTTCCGGGCACCGTCCACTCGTCGGCGCGGGCCGAGCCGTTCGCCAGCGCCTCGTGTCGGCCCCGGATGCGGTCCATGAGCAGGTCGTGGTAGCGGTGCTTGTATGCGACCGGCTCCAGCGGCGAGCCGCCGCGTTTGCGTACATCGTCGGCGAGCCGGATCATCTGGTAGATCGTCTGCCGACCGTTGAGGCGCATGACGAAGTCTTCGACGACGGCGGTCATGTCGGCGTCGGTCTCGGCGGTGCCGGTCTGGC
>JANXSH010000916.1 GCA_025356615.1 Planctomycetia bacterium
GGGAGGGGGAGCCCGAGGCATGTCGGAAGGCGTGAAGTCTCCCACTGGCCAGTATTGCTCCCTCTCCCTTTTAGGGGAGGGGGCTGGGGGGTGGGGTCGAACCAGCGCCATCCCGTGATCCTTGAAACTACTGGTAAGCGACCGGAGGAATCACGCTGGTCCCACAACACTCCGGTCGCTCCCGGCTCGCCTAATTCTTCACATCGGCTAAGTCCCCCTGCGAATCAGGGTTTCGCGGCACGCAGGGCAGATATCTTGTCGATGGTTTCCCGGAGAGCGGCGTTGGCCCCAACATAAGGCGCACTTTCCATTTGATTCAGTCTGGCCTTGATTGCCTTCTGGACCATGAACGTTTCCTTGGGCACATAGGTGGTCTTGAGTGCGTTCAGCCGGCCCTTGAGGGCCGCTTGCAATCCCTTATCCGTGGCCGCCTTGTCTGCCAATTCCCCTAACAACTTGTAGATCTGGTAGCGGACCAGAGTCGCACTTACATCCTGGTTCTTCTTCTCGGTCGGTGCCCACGACTTCAATTCATCGGCCAACGGCTGGACGACGGACTTGCCGAGGGTGGCCAACACGCGATTCTCCTCGCGTCCCAAGGGGTTCGCGAGGATGGTGTTCATCTCTGCGGGGGTCTGCGGCTTCATGCTCACGATCAGCAGCGGGATGCCGATCTTCACGATGGCCTCGTTGTCGGGGTCGATTCGTTGGAGTGTGGTGATGGCATCGGGAAGAACCTTGCGATTCCCTTCCCCCTGCATGAGCTTGACCAGTTCGGGAGCGGCCGGCCGACCCTCGTCGCCGAACGCCGTCAAGGCTCGCAGCGCCGCGCGGATCACCTCCAACTCTGACCGCTTCAGTAGTGGGGTTAGGTCAGGGATCGACTCGACTCCATCCGCCCGGAGGGCGGCCACCGCGTCGGCGCAGCAGACGCACACGCGGGCAGGCCGGGTCTTCAGCCCCTCTCGAAGAGCGGGCACGTCCTTGCGGGTAAGGGACGGGAACTTTTCTCGCAGCCCCTTTTCCGCGACCGCCTGTATCTCCGGACTGTCGTCCTTCTCGAGCCGCCCGAGAAGGAGCGACACCGTTATCTTCTCGGGGTCCAATCGTTGGAGGGTCAGGAGGGATTGCTTGCGAACGGCGAATTCCTCTCGTTCCATCCCCTTCTGAAGGGCCGCGACGACTTCGGCGGACTTCACGCCGATCTTGCCGAGTGCCTCTGCGGATGCGGCGGCGACCTCAGCATCCTTCCCCTCGAAGTGCTTCAGGAGAGCGGGAACCGCCTCCGAGGCGGCCGGCCCGATCGTGCCCAGCCCCAGGACGGCCACGACGACGACTTCCGGTGGATTGGCCGCCTCCAACATCTTGCGCAGATCCCCGATGTGGGAACTGTCGAAGGGCAGTCCTGCATCCCCGGAGGATCGGGCGAGTTGGGTGAGGATCTTCGCAGCAGGCTTGCGGAACTGCCCCTGGTCGGGGCCGAGACACTTCAGCAGCTCGGCGAAGGCGACCCCGGCATCGGGGCCGATCACGTCCATGTCATCGGCGGCCTTCCGCAGGGCGACCAGGTCTTTCTTGGCCAGAGCCTCGACGATGTCCTGGCCGGTCGGGATTTGCCCGAAATGGACCTTGCAGTCGCTCCCGCCCGAGACGCAAGACCGGCCGTTGGGGGAGACGGCGACCGAGTTGACCCCCCCGTCGTGCCGACCCAGGAGACGCAGTTGTTTGCCACTCTCGAGATCCCAGAGGCGCACGGTCTTATCGAGGCTCCCCGAGACGCATTGACGACCATTTGGACAGAACGCAAGGGAGGAGACATCTTCTTCATGGCCGGTGAATCGGCGGACGACGGCTTTCTTGTTCAGATCCCACAGGCGAATGGCATAATCTCGTGCCCCCGGCTCGAAGCCGGTTCCATCAGCTTTTTGACGCGATCCGCCGCCGGAGAGGGCCAGCAACGCCCCGGCCTTTTTCTGATAGAGAGCGAGTGCCCAGACGGTGTCGAGGTGGTTGCTGAGTGGCGGAGCCACCTCCCTACCTGTTTTGGTCTCGTGCATCCTCAACGTGTAATCGGCATTCACCACGATCAAATGTTGACCGTCGGGAGCGAATTTGGCAGATCGATTTCCCCTGATACTGCCGCGAATCGGCGTAACTTCGAACTTATTTCGCCTCTCCCCGGTTTTCGTATCCCAGAGGATCATTCCACCTGCGCCGTCTCCTGCCAGGACCGTTTCGTTGTCCGGGGAAGTGTCCGTCGCAAACACCATGTCACCCAGCCCGGAAAAGCGTGGCTTGGGTTTGTCGAGCCTCCCGCCCGTCGGATCCGTGCCGAGGTCCACATCGGGGCCGATGGCCTTCTTGGCCTGGATGTCCCACATGAAGACGCCGTGGTCCGTCGTTCGGATGAACTTGTCGTCCTTCCAGTAACCCCCGAAACTACAAAGGGCGAACCGTCCGCCTGGAGAGATGGACAGGCTGTCGAGTGCCTCGGCGAACCCTTCGACCTTGTGGACTTGCTTACCCTGCCGGGCGTCCCACACTCGGATGGAGTTGTCCGCAGGGCGGCGGATGTCGCGATTCGTATCGCCACTGACGGAGATGACGAACTCGCCGTCGTTGGTGAACGAGACGCAGCGGATGTGGTTCGTGTGCCCGTCCCAGAGCGCGGGGGTTGGCGCGTTCGCCACGAGGGCAGGCAACTGGATGTCGAATTTGGTTCGGTCCAGCCGGTCGAACGTGCGGCCAAATTGTGCATCGACCGCCCCTTTCTTGCGGATATCGACCAACATCTGCCGTTCCGAGCCGTTGCTAGCGCGGAGGGTGAGCGACCGGCTGCCGACGCTGGTCCCCCTCACGGACCAGGTGATCGCGCGCTCGGCCCCCGATGTCGGAACCTCCTGCCGGGCGTTGCCGCCGACCAGTTCCAGCCCTTCGGGCAGTTCCACCGACACCGTCAGTCCGGCCGTGGGGTTGCGGACCAAGACCTGGACGGAGAACGCCGCGCCCTCATCGGAGGTCAGTTTAGCAGGGGCGACCAATTCGACGTTCGACGAATCTCCCTTCGGCGGGACGACCGGACGTTGCGGCCGCGTGGTGTCGGCCAGCTCTGGAGGGAGCGCCGGCTTCGCGGAATCGCCTGGGAACAGCGCCCAGGCACCCAACCCTAAACCGCCCAACAGCACGACCAGGAGGCCGAGGACTACCACCGCGACGAGCGCCGGCGACCTGCCTCGAGGCGAGGCGAATTCTTCTGGTTCCGCTCGCCGACCCTTTGTCCGAGCAGTTGGTATCGACTCCTCCTGCTGCGTCTTGCGCGGCTGGAGTGCCTTCGAGTTCTTGCTCGCGCCGGCAGTCTTCGGAAGCGGAGGGGGCGATGCGGTCGGCGGTGTTTGGATCGGCGTCAGGCCGGGCGGCACGGTCAGCAGGTGTCCATTGGGACAACGGACCGTCTTGCCGACCATCTCGTCACCGACGACGCAGATTTCCTTGCATTGGCCACAGCGGAAGGATAGGGACATGGCGATAACACTCCCTTGGGCATAGGTCCACTTTGCGCGAACTTCGGGCCGGTTCAGCGCTTCGGTCAACTATCCCCCACTTCGTCTCGATGACGACAGAAGTCTGCCGGCCCGATTAGGATACAAAATAATATAGGAACCTTCCCGGCGGGCGGGAAGGTATACGAATTGCGGAGGGGATGAGCGAGGAGTGGTATCGCTTCGGCACAAGGTGCAAACCCGAGGCAAGTTGAGAGGCGAACGCGAGGAAGCGGAGAAAAGCCCGATTCGGAGCCGCTGATTTCGACGAGTGGAATCGAGCCTTCGCACAATGAGCCTGACACCAACGAAATATCCTCCTCACGGGCAGACCCATCGAGGGCCATGCGCACGAGGAGGATTTCGGAGGCGTTATCGGAGAGCCTGGCGCATTCGCTCAGGCGCAAGTGCAGACGGTCTCGGCTTCGACTTGTTCCAGATCCCGCTGTTGCATCTCCTCGAGGATCATCGGATGCCAGTGGACGACGCGGGAATCGACGGGGACGTAATTCTCCCGCGCCCAGCGACGCATCCGCAACTCTTCGATGAAATCGACTTCCGACCCTACACTCAACGCCATGATCGCGTGCCCTCGAGGACCAAATCCGAACGACCCGGCACCGCGCCGGGTCCGTCATGCGGGCCACCGTTCAACGATGGAGAGAAACAGTATATCGACGCACCGCCTCCCGGCAACGGATGAGAAACCGATTTCCTCGGACTGCCCTTGACGGGACGATCGGTATCTTCATTCCAACCGTCGTAATCGGCTGATCTCGCGCGAAAGGTTCGCCCGCGCTCGCGGTTCGGCTTCGATCATCTCCATCGTGAAGAAGACGCGTGGCCGGACCAGGAATCGCTCGAGGACGAGCTGGCGGCCCACGCGGTAGTCGGTGTCCGGCACCCAGGCGTACTCGCGCCGGATAGCGTCGGCATAGGCGTCGTAGGTCGTTTCGTGTGCCGCCAGGATGGCGAGGTCGGCGTCGAGGAGGGTTTGCCCGGCGCGGTCGTCGGGGCCGGTCTCATGGGAGCGTGTCAGGAGGATGAGCCGGGCCGTCTCGTCGATGGTGGATTCGGCGACGCCGAGGGTCGGCAGCAAGGCGCTCGTATAGTCGGCACTGCGTTCTTCGTTGTCGGCGGCGCGCGAGTCGTAGACGACATCGTGCAACCAGGCCGCCAGCGCGAGAGCCTGGGGGGCGTCGGGCCAGAGGGCTTCGA
>JANXSH010000946.1 GCA_025356615.1 Planctomycetia bacterium
GTCGCCCTCCTTGCCCTTCTTCGGCTCCTCGAAACGGACCTGCTTCGTGAGGTTCTCGCCCTCCTCTACGGGGAACCGCTCGGTGAGCGTCTGGTCGCCGAGCTTCGCCGTCAGGACGACGGTGCCCTTCGTGAAGCCGCGACTGCGGTAGCGGACGGTGATGTCGAACGGGTCGTCCTTGTTCTCGGCCTTCTCGTCGATGAAGAGCGTCGGCGGGACGCGCACGTCTTTCACCTGGAGGACGCCTGCCTCGGAGGAGCCGACGCCCCAGATGTGGAGCGGGACGCCGCGATCGAGGCAGAGTTTGGCCGCCTCGTCCATCGTGCGCTTGCTCGCGTTGTCGTGGCCGTCGGTGACGACGACGAGGGCGGCGGGCGGCTCCGGGCCGAGGCGCGTCAACACTTCGACGATGGCGTCGGCGAGGCCGGTCTGGGTGCCCGTCGCGGCGAGCTTGCCCGCCCACGTCGCGGACTCCGCAGGCGTGAGCCGACGGTCGAACAGGAACGCCTGCACCGGGCCGAGCGGCTTCAGGCGATTCGGCAGGTCGAACTTGTCCGAGGTGAACACCGCCTTGACGAGGTCGATGCGCGCGGTGTCCGCGAGTTGCTCACTCGTGAGTTTCGCCAGCGCGGCGGCATCGGTGATCGGCGTCGTGGGAGGGACGAAGCCCCGCGCGATGGCGAGGCGGAGCCGGTCGGCGTCACTGAATCGGCGGTCCATCTGGGCCATGCTCTGGCTGGTATCGACGAGGACGACGACCCCGCGTGGCCTGTCGCCGGCGAAGTCCGCGAGCAATACGGGCCGCAAAAGCAGGGCGAGGACGAGCAGTAGCAGAAGGGAGCGCAGTACGACGAGCGTCCCCCGCGCCCATGGGCCGGGCCGAGGGTTCTCGCGTCGGTACAGCCAGACGGCGGCGAAGACGCCGACGACGAAGAGCAGCGCCGCGAGCCAGAAGGGGAGCAGGCCGCGCAGGCGCAGTTCGGCTGCCCGGAGGACGGTGTCCGCCGGGGAGTCGATCAGGCCGAGGCGCTGGAGCCAATGCGTCGGGGGTGAGGTGTCCGCGAACAGCATCAGACGTGCCCCCTAACTGCCATCCCCGGCGTCGGCCCGGCTGCCGGTGCCTGGTCGCAGAACCAGGCGAGGAACATCTCGAAGGCGACGAACGCGAGCAACGCGAGGAGCAGCCACGGCGTCCACTCGCCGGTCAGCAGGTCGCCGCCGATGAAATCCGTGGGCGCGTCCCCCGCCGTCGTGTGGATCGCGGCGAAGCCGAGTTGCTTGTCGATCGCGGCGGGGCCGAGACACTCGAGGTCTTCGGTTTCGCTGATCTCCGGCGTGACGGCGAAGAGGGGCGTCTCGTCTCCGACGTCCTTGTTCGCCGGTGAGAGACGATAGAGGCCCGCGCGGGTCAATTCGGACGACGAAATCAGAGGCCGACCGCCCACGCTCTCGGGAAAGCCGATGCGAATGCGCTCGCCCTTGGGATCGATCAAGTCGAACGCCTCGGACGCCTCGGCGGTGGACACCTGCCAGACGAGCGCCTGGCCCGCGACGCGGTTCAGGGCTTGCGGTCTGCCCTGGAGCAGGTGGCTCGTTGCGACCTGAATGAAGGGCACGAACGTGCGGGCCTCGAACCAGTTGCTCCACGACAGATCAGAGACGGAGGTCGTGAACAGCATGACCTCGCCCTGTCCGGGTCGTTGGCGAGAAGCGATGGCGGCCCGGCCATTGCTATACCGAAGCAGAACGCGCGACTCGCCGGCCTTGGTAGAATTCTCCGGCACGTCCAGGGCGAGCAGCCGACGCACCTCGATGCTATCGATACTGGCGTAGCCCGGCGCGTTGCGAAAACGATTGAATGGAGGAATGTCGGCGCTGGCGCGGTCCACCGTCCAGGGGCGATCCTGCGGCGTTCGCTCTTCCTTCGTCATCTTGAAGGGTAACAATTGTAGGCGATCGTAGAGCCAGGCGTTGTAGCGCGCCGGCTCGACGCGATCGCCTGCGAAGATCATGACGTTACCACCGTCGCGGACGAAGGGGGCGAGCGAGCGGAGGAAGTCGCCGGACAGCGGCACGCCGGGGAGACGTTCGCCCGGCTCTGCTTTGTCCGCTTCCAGTCGGGCGTTGACGAGGATGCAGAGTTCCTTGCCGGCGAGGTCTCGCGGGACGACGCGGTCCGGCGTCGTCAGTGTGATCGGCAAGCCGCCGCTCGACGGCAGCGGGTTGATGGCGTGTTGCAGGAAGAAACTGGACGACTTGCGCGGGTCGCGGTCGTCCGCAGCGCCATCGACGAGCAGGACGCCGGCCTGGTCGGCCACCTGGAGGACGAGATCGAAACGGTTGTCGCCGTCGAGGTCGTCGGGGCCGACGGTCGCGGTGAGCAGGTGCTTGCCCGGCCTGTCGATCAGGGCCGACAGGATGACCGCGCGCGTCTCGCCGGGGGCGATCTCGGGGACGGGCCGCGTCTCGCGCTCGGCCGTCTTGCCATCGACCTCGAGTGTTACCGTCAGGTTCGGCGCGGGCCGCGTTCCGGTGTGTCGGATGAGTACGGCGAAGTCGGTCCGCTCCCCCGGTCGGAGTGTCGTTTGGGGCGTGATGCCGACGATGGCGACGTTGACGGGAGCGGTGGGAACGCAATGTACGAGGTGGATGGCGCTCTTCGGACGCAAGGCGGTGAGCGTCTCGATGAGCTCGCCCTGGCGCGCGACCAGGCCGGTCCGCTGCATGTCGCTGACGAGGTAGAGTTCTTTGCCGGGCGAGGGTCCACGTCCGAGGACATCGACTCCGAGGCGGACGGCGGGGAGGAAGTCGGTGCCGAGGCTCGTCGGCGTGAGATCCTCGAGAAGCTTCTTTGCCTGGTCGAGGTGCGACGGAGTGCTGGGGCCGAGGAGGGTCGCGCGGTCCGACATCGAGATGATCTGCACCGTCGAGGCGGTGGGCAGACCCGCGACGATGGCGAGCGCGGAGGCGCGGGCGCGATCGAAGCATGTGACCGAACCATCGGGTTTCGCGAACGACCGGAGCGCGGCGAGGTACGGATCGGTGGACGAGTTCGGGGCCAACACGCCTGCCTTCGCGGTCATGCTCATCGACGTGTCGAGGAGGATGACCACATCGACCGCATCGCTGCCGCGTCCCGCACCGCGAATCGTCGGCCTGGCTAGCGTCAGCGCCAGCAGGACGAGGACCGCGACCCGGAGGGCGAGGAGCAACAACTCCTGGAAGCGAAGGCGTCGGCTGGTCTGCTCGATGCTCGTGAGCAGGAACTTCATCGCCGCCCACGGGACGTTCTTATACCGGCTGCGGTAGAAGAAGTGCAGCGCGATCGGGATCCCCGCCGCGAGACCTCCCCAGAGCATGAATGGAGCCAAAAAGGACATGGAAGCCTCGGGTAGATCAGCCCATCATCTGGAGTCGGCGTGCGAGGTAGGCGGTGAGCGTGACGGCGAGCGGGACGCTGGTGTCCACCATGACGTGGTCGGCCCGGCAGGCCTGACAGCCCGCGCGGAGTTCGCGGAGGTAAGCGTCCATCGCCTTGAGGTAGGCGGGGCGGATGAGTTGCGGTCGCGTCAGGACTCGGCCCGCGTCCTCGAGGCCGATGAAGCGTGTCATCCCCGAGAAGGGGAAGCCGACCTCATCGGGGTGCAGCGTGTGGAAGACCGTAACCTCGTGGCCCCCGAAGCGCAAATGTTGGATGCCGGTCAGCAGGCTCTTCACGTCGTCGAAGCAGTCGCTGATGAGGAACACGAGGCCGCGCCGCCGGACCTGTTGCGCGAGTTCGCTCAGGAGTGGGCCGATGTTCCCCTTTTCGCGCGGGTCGATCTCCTCGAGCTTGCGGAGGATCGTCATCACCTGGCCGGGCTGGCTGGAGGCGGGCACGCGGGCGCGCCAGCCGTCGTCGAAGACGTTGAGCGCGGCGGTGTCGCGCTGGTGGACGACGACATACGCGAGCGTCGCGGCGAGGAGTTTGGCGAACGCGAGCTTGTTGGAGGCACCCTCGCCGTAGTTCATCGACAGCGAGGCGTCGAGCAGGATGTGGCCGACGAAGTTCGTCTCTTGTTCGTACTGCTTGATCGTGTAGCGCTCGCTACGGCCATAGCTCTTCCAGTCGATGTGCCGGATGTCGTCGCCGGGGACGTATTCGCGGTGCTGGACGAACTCGACGGAGAAGCCGCGATAGGGACTCTTGTGGTCGCCGATGCGCAACCCCTCGACGACCCCCTGGGCGGCGATGCCCAAGGCGGTGGCGCGAGTCAGAACGTCGGGTTGCAGCGTCAGCGGCATGGGGATGAGCACCTATTCGACGAAATCAATACAGCCACGGATGAACACGGATGAAACACGGATGAATTCATGAATGATTGCATTGGTCTTATCCGTGTTTCATCCGTGTTCATCCGTGGCTGTATTGTTTTCAGTTTCGCGGCACGGCGGCGATGAGCTTCTGGATAATCATCTCGACCGTGACTCCCTCGCTCTGGGCGGTGAAGTTCGTGATGAGGCGGTGGCGCAGGATCGGCAGGGCGACGGCGATGACATCGTTCGCCGAGACGTGGTACTGGCCGTGCAGGATGGCGTGGGCCTTGGCGGCGAGGATGAGGTTCATGCTGGCGCGGGGGCCGGCACCCCAGGTCAGCCACTTGCTCACGAAGTCGGCGGCCTCGGGCGTGCCGGGCCGACTCATGCGGGTGAGGCGCTTGGCGAAAGCGAACACGTGGTCGGCCACCGGGACTCGGCGGACGATCTGTTGGAGGCGGAGGATGTCGTCCCCGTGCAGCACCTTCTCGACGCCGAACTTCGTGTCCGACGTGCCCATCCGCATGATCTGCTCT
>JANXSH010001015.1 GCA_025356615.1 Planctomycetia bacterium
GCGGCGCAAGCGGAGCTGCCCACGGAAGAAGAAGGTGACGCGGCCGGCCTGGCCGGTGAAGAGAAAGGCGGACGAGGAGCGATTCATCCCCACCCTCGTAGTCGTCCCGCAAACCGCCCCTTAACTTCGAGGCATTGGGCCTACGCCCACGCGCAAGGAGTCGTGCATCGCGACATCAAGCCGGCGAACATCCTGCTCGAAGAAGGCGACAATCCGCTCATCGCCGACTTCGGCCTCGCCACCCGCGCCGACGACGAGAGCCGGCTCACCAACGACGGCGCGATCCTCGGCACGCCGTCGTACATGGCCCCCGAGCAGGCCGCCGGCCAACAGGGCGAGGCGAAACCCGCGGCGGACCAGTACAGCCTCGCCGTGCTGCTCTACGAGCTGCTGTGCGGCAAGACGCCGTTTGAGGGGCCGCCCGCGATCGTGTTGCACAACGCGATCCACACGGTGCCGGAGCCGCCGACGAAGCACCGCAAAGACATCCCGCGCGACCTGGAGACGATCTGCCTCAAGGCCATGTCGAAGCGCCCCGAAGATCGCTACCCGGACTGCCAAGTGCTGGCCGACGACCTGCGCCGCTGGCTCGAGGGCGAGCCGATCGTCGCCCGCCGTCTGGGGTTCTTCGAGCGCGCCGTCCGTTACGCGAAGAAGGAGCCGGCACTGGCCGGAGCCATTGGCACGGTGGTGGGATTGCTCGTCCTCCTCGGCGTCGTGCTGACGCTCGAGACGACGCGACTGATCCGCGAACTGTCCGCCGTCGAGGTGGATCGCGACGTGTTTCGCGATCTCGCCGGGGCGGAGAAGGAAGCCGCCGAGACGGTGCGTGAGGAGCGCGACGAGGAGATGCTGAACGCGGCGGTGGCGCGGGCCGGCATGGGAGACGTCGCCGGCGTCGAGCGACTCGTCGCGGCGGTCCCCTCCGACCGGCGAGGGCCGGACTGGGGGATGGTGGCGATGCGGGTCCGCCTCGCGCCCGAGTTCGGGCAGGTGCTGCGGCGTCCCGGCAACGGCTTCTCCGGGACCGACGGCGTCGTCTTCGCCGGGGTGCCCGGTCGGCTGCTCGGCCTGGGGAACGATTATTCGCTCACCGCCTGGGACGTGTGGACCGGGCGGGGCAAGACGTGGGCGAAGCTCCCCATCGATCCGGCGCGTGAGGTGTTCATCACGCAACTCGCGCTCCTCAGCGGCGACGGCAAGCGCGTCGCCCGGATCGCGTCGAAGGGCGGTCGGCCGATGCCGGACAAGAAAGAATCGCCCCTCACGATCACGGTGACCGTGTACGACGTTGCCACCGCGAAAGAGCTACGCGCGTGGGCGGTCGATGGCTTCTGGCCGACCGCCGCGATCGACCGTAAGGGCGAGCGCGTCGCGCTGGCCTACGCCACGGTGGCTCAGCCGCACAGGCTCGGCGTCTGAGAGGTCGAAGGCGGCGAGCGCATCCCGGCGATGGACCAGGAGGTCGCCCCTCACCCGATCAAGGATGTCGTGCTGGCGTTCAGCCCCGACGGGGATGCGGTCGCTGCCACGACGGCGCGCGAGAAGGGCGAGCTTCGCGCCTGGTCCGTGCCGGCCGGCGAAGAGGTCATCGCCGTGGCCGATGTCGGGATGATGTCGAAGCTGGCGTTCTCACCGGACGGCAAGCGACTCGCCGCCGTCGGCGGGGCCGAGTTGGTCCGCCAGGACGGCGAGATGACGATCTTCGTGGAGACCGTGCCGGAGACGAGGGAAGCGACGCGCAACGTCACGTCCTACAAGACCGAGACGCGGAAGGTGAAGAAGACGCTGAAAGACAAGGCCGGCAAGGACTGTGAGGTCGAGTACGAGGAGACGGTGAGCGTCCCGGTCACGACGACGGAGAAGTACTCGTACACGACGCATCGGACGCTAAGAACGGGACGGCCCGGCCCGTGGCTGTCGCCGCGAGTCGAGGTCACGACGGGGACAGCGACGAAGGTCGTCGAGTTCCACGAAGTGGTTTCCGAGTTCGTGCCGCGCACCGTCATTCGCAAGGGCACGCGGACGGTGGACGGTAAGAAGGAAGTGTGCGAATGCCCGGATACCATTACGGTCACCGAGAAGAAGAGAATCAAGGTCCAAAGGATGGTGTGCGAGTCGATTCAGAAAACCCTCCGCACCGGTGACAAGGTGCTGCGCGTTTGGGACCGAGGCGGCAAGCTCACCTTCCGCGCCGACGAGGCCGCGCCGATCGACGCCATCGCCTGGCGCGGCGACGGGCTGCGTCTGGCTTCCGCGACGGCGGGGCCGCCGCTAAGCGCGGCGACGTGTGACGCCGTCGCGCCGATGGGCTGCCCCGGCGACAACCCCACGGCGACACTCGTCAAGCTCTGGCACAGCCGCACGGCGCGGCTAGTGAACGTCCTCGACCGCGACGGCCTGATCGGCGTCTCGTGCCTCGCGTTCAGCCCCGACGGGCTGCACATCGCCGCCGGGCTTCGCCACCAGCCGGAGGTACTGTGCTGGTCGGGCGAATCAAGGACGCTCGTCGCCTCGCGCACCGGCCACGACGGCGCGGTGGAAGACCTGGCGTATAGCGCCGACGGCAAGATGCTCGCCAGCTTCAGCCGGTGCGGCGAGACCGTCCGACTGTGGGACGGCGCGACGGGCGATCCCCTGCGGGCGGTCGCGCCGGCGGGGCCTGCGTCGGTGTTCGCCCCCGCGAACCTGCTCCTCACCGGCATGAGTCGGCCAGGGCAGCAGGGCTACGGTGGACGCGGGCCGGCGGTGTGGCACCGCGACACCGGCGAGCCGTTGCGCTGGCCGGACTACCAGACGCTCGCCGCCGGCGTCACCCCGGACGGAGCCCGCGCCCTCGTGCAGAAGGTGCCGAGTTACGGCAAGTTCGTCGCGCGGCCCGTCGAGGTGCGCGACGCGATTTCTGGCAAAGTGGTCAGCACACTCGCCGAGTCGGGCGAAGCGAATGGCACTTGGACGCTGTCGCCGGGCGGCAAGCTCGTCGCGCTCCAGGAGTGGGGCGGGCCGACCGCCGTCCCGATCGCCGCTCCGGGCCAGCCGGTTCCAATGCAACCCCAGGAGCAGGCACCCCCGAAGGTCCGCGTCTGGGACGCGGACGGCGGCAAGGTGTTGTGCCGCCGCGACGAGGTGTCGTCCGCCCAGTTCAACTCCGATGGCAGCCGGGTCGTCGTCCTCGCGGGCGGAAAGCTCCTCGTCCTCGACGCCACCACAGGCAAGGTGGTCAAGTCGATCGCCCTGGCGAAAGGCGACGGAGGGCACGGCCGGTCGATGGTGTTCCTTTCGCCGGATCGACTCCTCACGCTCGGTTGGGGTGGTGCGCAGGTCTTCGACCTCGCGGCGGGCAAGCTGCTGTTCCGGTCGCCGTGTGCGAACAACGTCTACGCCGTGAGCGAAGACGG
The DNA here is from genome assembly GCA_025356615.1 of Planctomycetia bacterium. GTDB lineage: Bacteria > Planctomycetota > Planctomycetia > Gemmatales > Gemmataceae > JANXSH01. The sequence continues at coordinate 3,399 of JANXSH010001015.1, forward strand.
TAAGCGGCTGTCCGTCCTCGCGGGCAGCATTCCGATTCGCACCTCGATGCCGCCGGTCGGCCAGGTCGAGACGAGAGAGATCCATTTCGCGAAGATCCAAATCTACGACCTGACCGACGGTCGCAAGGTGCGGGAACTGAAGGTGAACGCGCGATACGTCGCCGAGATGGCCTTCGCGCCCGACGGCAAGTTGCTCGCCTACTGTGGGCACACCGGGCCGAAGCTGGCCGACGGCGTGATCGACGTGCTGACGGTCGAGAAGGGCGAGCGGATCGCCTCGTATCGGGGCCATGCGGGGTCGGTGAATCGCATCGCGTTTCGGCCAGACGGCCAGGTCCTCGCGTCCGGTGGAGCCGACCGTACCGTGCGACTGTGGCGCGTGCCGGCGCTCGACCTGGAAGCGCTGCCGGACGATCCGCCGCCACCGCCGGAGGCGATGGCACCAGTGCCTCAACCTCCTGTGAGGATGCCTCCCGCACCTGTTCCGACGCCCGCGCCGCCGGTCCAGAAGATCGACGCCAAGAAAGTAGGTCCGTGACTCACCGATCTGCGATGCTTCGAAGAATCGTTCTTCGCCTCGGATTCCGGTGAAGCATCGCCAAACCCTTAACCCCCAAGCACCCGTTGGAGACCGCTCATGCGCGCTCTCGTGATTCTGCTCACACTCGGTTCTCTTCCCGTCGTCGCCGATGCCCCGAAGAAGGCCGGGTTCAAACTCTCCGCCGACGAAAAGACCCTCCTCGACCTCACCAACGCTGAGCGGAAGAAGGCATGCCTCGGCGAACTGAAGGCGAACCCCAAACTGTTCGCCGCCGCGCGGAAGCACTGTGCCAACATGGCCGAGCAAGACAAGCTCGACCACACCCTCGACGACAAGACCCTCGGCGACCGCGTGAAGGCCGAGGGCTACAAGTTCAGTCGAATCGGCGAGAACATTGCCTGGAACCACACCACCCCCAAAGACGCCGTCGAGGGCTGGATGAAGTCTCCCGGCCACAAGGCGAACATTCTCGAGTCGGAGTACACGGAAGCCGGCTTGGCCGTCGCCAAGAACGCCAAGGGGGAACGCTACTGGATCCAGGTGTTCGGCGCGCCCCCGGAGGGATGAGGTCAACTGAACCTTTTGAGCGCCTCCCGAAACACGCCCACGTCGCGATACCGATCCCTCGGCTCGCGGCTGAGCGCCTTGTGAATGACCTCCGCCAGTGCCCTGGGAATGTCGGCCCG
>JANXSH010001081.1 GCA_025356615.1 Planctomycetia bacterium
TCTTGCGCGGCGAGTTGGCCGAGGCACCCACGCTAAAGGCGGGCGACGGCGTCGATGTCGTCTTCCACTGCGCCGCCCGTGTCGGCGACTGGGGGCCGATCGACGAGTACCGCGCGGTCAACGTCGAGGGGTTGCGCGGCCTGCTCGGGGCGTGCAAGGGCCGACCGCTACAGCGATTCGTCCACTTCAGCAGCCTCGGCGTCTACGCCGCTCGTGACCACTACGGCACCGACGAGACGGACCCGTTGCCGGAGTCGCACATCGATGGATACACCCAGAGCAAGGTCGAGGCCGAGCGCCTCGCCCTCCTGTATCAGCGCGAACACGGCGTCCCCGTCGTCGTCCTCCGCCCCGGCTTCATCTACGGGCCGCGCGACCGAACCATCCTGCCGAAGCTCGTCGAGAACCTGCGCGCGGGTATCGTGCGCTACCTGGGCAGCGGCGAGCAAGCGCTCAACACGATCTACGTCGCGAACCTCGTCGGCGGTGCCTTCCAGGCCGCCGAGGCCGACGGCGTCGTCGGTGAGGTGTTCAACCTCACCGACGGGGAGCAAGTATCCAAACGGCGCTTCATCGAAGGAGTCGCCGACGGCCTCGGGCTGCCCCGACCGCGTGGCTCGGTGCCGATGTGGCTGGCGCGCGTGATGGCGACCCTCATGGAGAGCGCTGCCCGCACCATCGGGGCGAAACAACCGCCGCGTTTGACGCAGGCGCGGCTCAAGTTCCTCGGCCTGAACCTCGATTTCTCGATCGCCAAGGCCCGCGCGCGCCTCGGCTACGCGCCGACGTGGACATTCGAGCGCGGCCTGGCCGAGACCCTGGCGTGGTATCGCGAGCATGTGGCGAAGTGAATTTGCTTTCCCCCTCCACCCGTCTCCTGAAAGGTAAAAATCGAAACTCGCGCGTCGGGCTTCATCCCGCCTTGACCGCCAGGATCGCGTCCACCGGGACGCTCGTCCGCCGCGCCTCGACGCGGCTGAAGCCCGCCTCGCGAAGCAGCACCGTGTATTCGGCCAACGAGCGCTCCTTGCCGTCGGTGCAGACGAGCATGTTGAGCGATTGCAGCTGCGCCGCGCGTGGCCCGGCGCGGTCGTCGTCGAGCATCTTCTCGGCGATGAGCAGCGCGCCGCCGGGGGGCAGCGCCTCGTGGACGCGGGCGAGCAGGCGGCGGATCTTGCCCTCGTCCCAGTCGTGGAGGATTCGGCCCAGCGCGTAGAGGTCCGCCGGGGGCAGCGCGTCGGCGAAGAAGTCGCCCCCCATCGTGGCCATCCGCGCCGAGACATCCGACGCCTCGGCGACGACCTCGGCGGCCATCGGGATGGCGACGGGAAGGTCGAAGACCGTGGCGCGCAGCGACGGGTAGCGCCGGCAGCAGGCGATGGCGAGGTGCCCCGTCGCGCCGCCCAGATCGACGAGGTGGCGGAAGCCGGACAGGTCGAACGCCGCGGCGACATCGGGCGAGGAGATCATCCCGAAGCCGTGCATGCCCCAGAGGAACTCGCGCTTGTCCTCTTCGGAGCGGAAGAAGTTCGTGAACAGCGGCCCGTCGAGGCCGAAGGTCTGCTTCCAGCGGTTCGTCCCCTCACGGATGGCGTCGGGCAAATGGGCCCACATCTTCCACAGAACGCGGTCCGAATAGGTGATGTAACCCGTCATACGCCGCGGGCTTTGCTTGCATAAATAGACCTCGGCGACCGCCGTGTTGGCGAAGGCCGACCCGTCGCGCTGAAGGAGGCCCAGCCCAACGCACACGTCGAGGAGCCGACCCAGCGCGTCGGGGTCCGCCGAGAGTTTGTGGGCCAGAGCTGCTAGGTCGAGCGGCCCGTTGGCGAGGTGATCGAAGACGCCGAGCGAGACGGCGGTGAACATCGCCCCCGACGTGCGGAAGGCGTTGAGCAGATCGAGAATCGGCGTCGGGTCGGGTGGCGGGGGTTGCGTCATGGAGCGGCCTCTTCAAACAGGGTGACGGAACGCATAGTGTATGAGGCAAACGACCCCAGTGGGATACCCCGCCATGCACGAGGACAATCTAGCCACCTTTCGCGCCGCCTGTACCGCGTTCCGCCCGCAGACGTTCCTCGTCCTCGCGGATGATGG
>JANXSH010001097.1 GCA_025356615.1 Planctomycetia bacterium
CCTCCGCATGGATAGCACCCCACTGTCGCGCGAGTTCCTCGCCTCGCAGGACGCCGTCATCATCATCACCGACCACGCGAAGTTCGACTACGATTTCATCGTCGCGAACAGCAAGCTCATCATCGACACGCGCAATACCACGAAGGGCAAGCGCAGTCGCAATGGGCGTATCGTCAAGGCATAATACTGCCCCCCAAGCCCACCCGTTGCAACGGGTGGGCTTAGTGCGTGACAACGAATCAATCCCATCAGGAGTCCCCTCATGTCGATATGTCTGGTCACGGGCGGCGCGGGCTTCATCGGATCGCACCTCGTCGAGGGGCTGTTGCGGCGCGGCTACTGCGTGCGGGTTCTCGACGACCTCAGCACCGGCGACCGGGCCAACCTCGCAGCCGTCGAGGACGATATCGACTTCATCGAGGGGGACATCACGGACCTCGAAACGGTCCAGAAGGCCACACGCGGCTGCGAATTCGTGTTCCACCAGGCGGCCCTCGCGTCAGTCCCGCGCAGCGTGGCGAACCCGCTCGCGACACACCGCGCCTGCGTCGATGGGACACTCCATGTCCTTCTCGCGGCCCGTGATGCCGGCGTCCGCCGAGTCGTCTACGCCGCCAGCTCGAGCGCCTACGGCAACTCGACGAGGCCCCACAAGAGCGAGAGCGACCCGACCGCGCCGCTCTCCCCCTACGCCGTCGCCAAACTGAGTGGTGAACAGTATTGTGCCGCCTTCAGCGAGGTCTACCGCCTGGAGACGGTGCGACTCCGGTATTTCAACGTCTTCGGCCCCCGGCAGTCGCCTACGAGTGCCTACGCCGCAGTCATCCCCCTGTTCATCGACGCCATCGGCAATGGCCGATCGCCCGTCGTCCACGGCGACGGCACGCAGTCGCGCGACTTCACGTTCGTCGCCGACGTGGTCCAGGCGAACATTCGCGCCGCTACGGCCGAGGGGGTCAGTGGGCGGGTCTACAACATCGCCCGCGGCAAGCAGACGACTTTGCTCTCGCTGATCGACACGATCAATGCGCAACTGGGCAAGCGCATCGCCCCATCGTTTTCACCGTCGCGCCCTGGGGATGTGAAACACAGTCTCGCAGACATCGGGCGAGCCTGCGACGAACTGAGCTACATGCCGACGACCGACGTACCGACGGGTCTTGCGAAGTGCATCGACTGGTGGCGGCAGCGATCCGTGGGTAGCCACAAGCGGACGGCCGAGGTGGCCTGAACCCCTACAATCGGACCTCGATCCTGCCCCTTCACGCGAGGAACGTTCCGTTCTCCTCTTCGTTCGCGCCCGGTGCGTCGATACTTAACCCTGGCGGTGCCGAAGGGTATCGACTCACCGACTAACCTCCATGAAGTTCATGGACCCAACGTGCAGGACGCAACCGGAGAGTTCCAGATGTATCGAATGTTGCTCACCCGAGCCGTCGTCGTGATGGTTCTGGTTTGGGGGGTCGGCTCGGGCACCGTCCGGGCCGGAGGATCCGACTACTATCCACGGACACCGGCGGCAGCGACCGAGCAGGCCCCCGGTACGCCCGTCGATCCGTCCCCGACCAAGAAGGCTTGTAAATGGCCCTTTGGATGCTGGGCGAGTTTCAACGGCTATAGTTGTAGCAGTCTGCATTCGACCGGGAACTTCATCTTCGGTTCGTGCCGCACGTTCTACGGTGAGCCGTGCCTGAAAGGTGCCCCGCCGTCTGCCTTGCCGCCGTGGGCGGGTCCGGAGTCCGGTTATCGCACGGGGACGCCCGGAGCCGCCCCGGCCAAGCCGGGCTGCGCTTGCCCCTGAATCCCCCCTCGACAGGGCGGGCTTTCGCTTCGTCGGCCCAAGGCCGGCGAGGCGGGGGTCCGCCCTGTTTTGCGTTTTCTCCTCCTGCGGTTCTCATCCCTCGGAGTACACTGTGCGGAAAAGAGCGGATCCTCGCTGGCCTCTCGCTCGCCGAATGACTGGGAGCCTCGCGTCCCTTACGAATCCCAGGTGTACGACATGGTTCGAGCGCGAGGAGCGTGATGTCTTCGAAGAGGTGCCGAACGACCCCGAACACGGCAAGGGCTACCCTAACCATGTCCGTCCTTCCCACACGACTGCCTTGGACAAAACCCCCAATACACCCAAAACCCTAGGAGGATCAGCGACGCCCCCAGGTTTTGGGCCTTTCGGGCGCTTCTCGGGTGAAGCCCAGGGCTCGTTCGGGGGCCCGTCCGAAACCATGTCGCCAATCGCCCTAGGGGGCGTTCAGGAAGGGCTCGACTCGAGCCTCGTCGTCCCTCGGGTAGATCGACAACGCTCTGATCCTCGCGCTCGAACCATGTCGTACACCCACGAATCCCGGAAGGTCAAAACCTTCCTTGTTGCGGTCGGCGGGTACAGGTATCATCAACAGTGCTTCGCACTACCTCGGATGGAGGAACCTGTGATGATCACCGCACCTCGTCTCAGCACCCTGATGATGCTCCTCGCTGTTCTGGTCTCCTGTCCGGCGGACCTGCTGTCCGGCGAACCCGACCCGCGAGTGAGTCCCCTGCCCACGATCGACCCCAAAACCCCGCTGGCAAAGCTGTTGCCCGTCGCGCCGAAGGCGAACAAGACCCCTGTCTACCTCGGTGACGACTTGACGCTCGTGCCGGAGGTGACTTTCGAGGCATTCCCGACCGCCTCTGCGAAGGAAGCCTTGACGACCCCCCAATGGGTAGAGCGGAAGGCCCAGACCGCCGCCGCAGTGCTGCACCTCAACGCGAAGGACGACGACGGTTTCCTCAAGGCGTTGATTCGCTCCCGTACCGATCTGGCGGGCATGCCCTTTCTGATGGGGAAGGAATGTCGCACGGATGAGGATCGCTCGAAGACGATCAAACACACGTCCCGAGAGATTCGTAAAAGGGCGGATCCGACGGTCTATATGTCTCTTCGGTATCAGCGGGCCCACATCGCCGTGATGTCCCAGAACCTGATCGGGCACGATGCCGATGGCCAACCGAGAGCGCTCCGCGCGTTGTCCTCGACGCGCCAGGCCGACGCCACGCGGGCTTTGGCACGGGCGGCGGTCTTCTCCCCCGATGAGGCCCTTCGCAAAAAGGCTATCGCGGCGCTCGCGAAACGGCCCGCAGAGGAAGCCACCGAGGTGCTCGTCAGCGGCTTGAGCTATCCCTGGCCGGCCGTCGCCCGGAATGCCGCCCGCGCCATCGTCGCATTGGAGCGTAAGGATTTGATCCCTCGAATGAAGGCCGTTCTCGACGAGGCAGACCCTCGCGGCCCGCGCGCTGCCGTGGTCGATGGTAGGAAAGTAACGGTGGCGCATGAGGTGGTACGCATCAACCACCTTCGCAACTGCATGCTCTGCCACGCACCGGCTGAAGACGGCAAGACGCCGGAGGGGACGCTCGTGGCCGAGGTTCCTCTGCCTTCGGAACCGCTGCCCGAGAATGGAAACTACTTCGACGAGTCGCAGAAAGGCCCCGCCGGACGAGCCAACCTCCTGGTGCGCATCGACGTGACCTACCTCCGTCAGGACTTCTCCGCGATGGGCAAGGCGACCGAGGCGACCCGCTGGCCGGCGCAGCAACGCTTCGACTATGTGGTGCGGAAGCGAGTGCTGACGCCAACCGAGGCTAGTGACTTGCGCAAGCGATTGAACGGAGAGTCCCCATTCCATCGGGCTGCCGCACAGGCCATCCGTGAGTTGTCAGGTTCCGACCCACAGGGCAAGCCCAGTTCATGAAGATGGCCCTGCCAATGGATAGGTGTTGATGCCTTGCGCTCCTCGAACTAGAGGAAATCGCATCTGTGACACGAATCGCGTCTCACACAGGCGGTAAGGGTTCGCAGCCCCCTTGCCGCCCTTTCCGTCTCTCCCTGTTGCGAATTTACGCCGGCAACTCTCTTAACTCGGGATCACTCTTTCGTGATGGCAGACCAGATGCGCTCGACAAGTACCGCCTCCTGATGCGCGAACACCGTCCGCACGTCGAGGACAAGCGCCCCGTCGCGCAGTCGGCCCATCACCGCTGGCGATCCTGCGCGCAAACGCTGCGACAGAATCTCCTCGCTGAGTCCGTCCACGCGCACTTCGACGACCCACGTCTTCATCGACTGGTCCGGCAACGACCCGCCGCCGACGAAGGCGACATCCTCGCAGGGCCGGGCATCCACGCGCGCTGATCTCGCCTTCAAGGCAGAGGCGAGCTTCTCGGCGCGGACGCGGAGTTCCTCAAGGGACGCGCTTAGCATCCGCAAGACGGGGATCTCC
>JANXSH010001134.1 GCA_025356615.1 Planctomycetia bacterium
GACTACGAGGGGCGAACCGACACGAGCGAAGCCATGATCTACTGGGCTATGACACGCCTTATGGTTCGTCGCCTTGCTCAGGCAAAGGTAACTCGCATGCCAAAACCGGCGATTGTTTAACTTTTCAGACACCCTCTTAGATCGTGGGGCATGGCGATAGTCATGCGGCACTGCTGGGCTTTTTCTTCAACGACCCGGATAGAAGCTAGACAACCCCTGAGCGCCGAACTTTCGGCGCTCGATTTCGCTACACTTTCGAGGGTGTACTCCCTCCCAAATCGAACAGATGTACACCTTCAGTAGCTTCTATCCGGGTCGTTGTTTTTCTTTGCATCAGGTGGCTCCCCGACGATAATACCCTCTGGAGATCTATGACCGACGTCACGCGCATGTTGTCCGCCATCGAACACGGCGACTCCAAGGCCGCTGTGGAGTTGCTCCCCCTCGTCTATCACAAACTACGAAAGCTAGCCGCGCAGAAACTGGCCCAGGAAACGCCCGGCCAGACGTTGCAGGCCACGGCATTGGTCCATGAAGCCTATCTCCGGTTGGTCGATGTCGAAAACGCCCAGCAATGGAACACCCCCGATCATTTCTTCGCCGCGGCGGCCGAGGCGATGAGGCGAATCCTCGTGGATCGGGCCCGTGAGAAGGGACGCGAAAAGGGCGGCGGAAAACTCAAGCGCCTCGACATCGATGCCCTGTCTCTGGCCACCTTGGTTACGCCGGACCAGCTGCTCGCAATCGACGACGCCCTCGCCAAGCTGGCGCTGGACGATCCGGCGGCGGCCGAGATCGTCCAGCTGCGATACTTCGCGGGCCTGTCCGTCGATGAAGCCGGCCAGGCGCTTGGCCTTTCCACCGCCAGTGCCTATCGCCATTGGAACTACGCCCGCGTCTGGCTCTACAGCGAGTTGCTGGAAGATTGGTGACTCGGCAACGGCGCGGATTTTACATTTTTCCGGCAGGCGTGAGAAAAACGCCTCTCGAAAAACGCACTGCTGATTGACGCGGCGTGATTCCCGCAGGAGTGATGCTCATGAGTGATTCATCCAACACGACAAAATCGATCTTTCTCGCGGCGATCGAGGGGTATGCGCCGGAGCAGTGGCCCGCCTTTCTGGACGAGGTCTGCGGTGATGACGCTCCACTGCGCGGCCGGGTGGAGCAATTGCTCCGAGCGAGATCGGCACTGGGTTCCTTTCACGAGGTGGAGGTCACCATCGATCACCCGATGCGCGAGGGCCCCGGCACGGTGATCGGGCGCTACAAATTGTTGCAACAGATCGGCGAGGGGGGCATGGGCACGGTCTACATGGCCGAGCAGACTCAGTCCGTACAGCGCAAGGTCGCGCTCAAGATCATCAAGCCCGGCATGGACTCCGCCCAGGTCATCGCCCGCTTCGAGGCCGAACGGCAGGCGCTGGCCATGATGGATCATGTCAACATCGCCCGCGTTCTCGACGTGGGGGCCACCGAAGCCGGTCGGCCGTATTTCGTCATGGAGCTGGTCCACGGCGTCTCGATCACCAAGTATTGCGACGACAACCGACTTACGCCGCGCGAACGGCTCGAACTATTCGTGCCGGTCTGTTAGGCGATCCATCACGCCCACCAGAAGGGCATCATCCACCGCGACATCAAGCCCTCGAACGTCATGATCACACTCTCCGACGGGAAACCCGTTCCCAAGGTAATCGACTTTGGCGTGGCCAAGGCGACCGAGCAGCGGCTGACCCAACAGACCCTGTTCACGCAATACGGCGCGATGGTCGGCACGCCGGAATACATGAGTCCCGAGCAGGCGGAGATGAGTGCCCTGGGCGTCGATACCCGTAGCGACATCTACTCTCTGGGCGTCTTGCTGTACGAATTGCTTACGGGAAGCACCCCACTGATCAACAAGCGTGTTCGTGAGGCAGGCTTCAGCGAGCTACTCCGCATGATCAAGGAGGATGAACCGCCCAGGCCGAGCAATCGACTCAGCGATTCGGGGGACTCGCTGGCATCCATCTCCGCCCAGCGACAGACCGAACCGGGCAAGCTGGCGACGCTACTACGCGGCGAAGTCGATTGGATCGTGATGAAATGTCTGGAGAAGGATCGGACGCGCCGTTACGAGTCGGCCGCGGGCCTGGCGCGAGACATCCAGCGCTACCTTGCCGACGAACCGGTCGAGGCGTGCCCGCCGTCTGCGGTCTATCGGCTGCGCAAGCTCGCCCGCAAGCACAAGGCGGCGCTGGTCATTGCAGGCGCCTTCGTCCTGTTCCTCGTCGTCGGCATGGTGGTCAGTGCCTGGCAGGCTGTGCGGGCGACGCAGGCCGAAGGGCAGATGCAGGTCGAACGCGACCGCGCGACGCAGGCCGAACGGCAAATGCAGGTGGAACGCGACCGCGCCCAGATGGCCTTGACGCGCCAGGTCGCCGAGCGTCTCGACGGAGAGGTGCGGCAAGTGGCCATGGTCGCGCGCACCATCGAGACGGCACTCGGACAGCAGCCCTACTCTCAGGAGATGCAGCTCAAGAATTGGCTGACGGAGCACTTGCGGCAGGACGATCGCATCCACGGCCTGACGCTGGCCTTCGAGCCCTTCCAATTCGATGCCAAGCGGCAGAACTACTGTTTGTACGTTTATCGCAACGCCAAAGAGTCCAAGAAAATCCTGACTACGAACTTGCTGCCGGAGGCTGGATACCCGCTGTATCGAGAATGGGATTGGTACAAGAAACCGTTCCTGGAACGGCGGTCGCAATGGACGGGGCCGTGTTTTGACGGAGGCGAGGACGGGAAAGTTTGGATGGTCGCCTACTCGGTCCCGATCGGGCGTAAAGGGGAGTGCGTGGGGGTGCTGACCGTGGACCTGCCACTGAATTACTTCACCAGGCTGTGGGGTTGGATGGCGGAGTTGAACCTGGGAGAAAAGAGCTACGGCTTTGTTGTCAACGGCGCGGGCACTACCGACGGTAAGGGGGAAAATAAAACGGGCGTCTTCGTGAGCCATCCAAAGTACGGCGCCGGCGATCTCGAAAGCCAGCCGCCGAAAAAGATTACCGAGCTGGGGGCCGTCGATCCCGCTTTTACCAAACTGACCCGGCGCATCCTGAACCGCGAAACCGGCCGAGGGACGGCCATCGATCCCGCCACGGGCAGGCGATCGACTTTTCTGTTCGCGCCGGTTACGTCCACTGGGTGGTCCTTCGTCGCGGTGATCGAAGAATGAAAACGGCTCATGGGAGGCCCCCGCCCTTGCTACAGGGGCGACGAATCAAGGTGAGGCGAATTCTTCTTTGGCTTCATCGGTTCGCGCGAGACGATCAATCAGAATCAGAACTTCGGAGGCGATCCATGATCGTTCTGGACAATGTATGTAAATCCTATGACGCCGGTGGCTCTTACCCGGTCCGCGATGTCTCCTTTACGGTGCCGACCGGCTCCTTGTTGGTCCTCCTGGGAGGTTCCGGCTGCGGCAAGACTACCACGCTGAAGATGATCAACCGCCTGATCGAACCCACCAGCGGCCGCATCGAGATTCACGGGCGGGACGTGCGAGCCACCGACCCCGTGGAGTTGCGGCGTGGCATCGGCTACGTGTTCCAGGGGATCGGCCTCTTCCCGCACCTGCCCATCGCCGACAACGTGGGGGTGGTGCCGCGACTGCTCGGCTGGGCGCCCGAGCGCATCGCCGCGCGCGTCGATGAACTGCTAGCCATGGTCCATCTGCCGCCTGAGCAATACCGCCATCGCTTCCCGCAGCAACTGTCCGGCGGGCAGCAGCAGCGCGTCGGTTTCGCCCGAGCACTGGCGGCAGGACCGCGGGTGATGCTGCTCGATGAGCCGTTCGGGGCACTTGATCTTTTGACACGCGACGAGCTGCGCGAGGAGTTCCTGGGCCTGCGCCGCCGCCTTGGGCTGACGGCGGTGAGGGTGACGCACGACATGACCGAGGCCCTGCTGTCCGCCGACTTGATCGCCGTCATGAACGGCGGCCGGCTCCTGCGCCTGGGCAGTCCACAGGAGTTGTTGAGGGATCCGGGCGACCCATTCGTTGCCGCGCTCATGGCCTCGCCCAAACGTCAGGCCGACCGCCTGGAAGCTCTGGCCACGGGCGCGAACGGAAGGGGGAACCAATGAATGAGCAATGGGCCGAGTTATTCCTGAACCTGCCCGCCTTCCTGGGCGGCCACATGCTGCTATCGATGACCGCCCTGGCGGCGGCGCTGGCGATCAGTCTGCCGCTGGGGGTTGCGGCCAGTCGTCGCCCCAAACTTGCAGAGTCGGTCCTGGCGATCGCGGGGGTGGTCCAGACGGTGCCAAGCCTCGCCCTGCTGGGGCTCATGATGCTGCTTCTGGGCGGGCTGATCGGTTTCTGGCCGGCCTTTCTGACTCTGGTCATCTACAGCGTCCTGCCCATTCTAGCGAACACCGTGATCGGCATTCGCGGTGTCGATCCGATGCTGACGGAGGCGGCGATGGGGTTGGGCATGAGCGATCGGCAGATGCTGTGGCGAGTCGAACTACCCCTGGCCGCCCCGGTCATTCTCGGCGGCGTCCGCACCGCCACGGTGATGATCGTCGGGACCGCGACATTGGCTACTTCGGTCGGTGCCGAGAGCCTGGGCAACTATATCTATGCCGGTCTGGCCACTCTCAACCACGCGGCAACCATGTTCGGATGCTTGGCCGCAGCGCTGTTGGCGGTTGGGCTGGACCAACTTGTTCACCTCCTGGAGGAAGGGGCACGCCGGCGCAGTAAAGCCCTGGCATACCTTGGGGTAGCGGGGCTGCTGCTGGTCACCGCGGGCGGCCTGTATGAGCCGGTGAAGCGCTGGTTTGCCGGCGGTGACAACCGAGTCGTGATCGCCAGCGCGGCGTTCAGCGAACAGTACATCCTCGCCCATACCCTTGCCCATAACCTCGAAGCGGCCGGCTTTCGCTCCGACCGGCGCGAGGGGATGGCTTTCGGCCTCCAGCTCCTGGCGCTAAGGAGTAACGATGTCGATTGCCTCGTCAACTACACCGGCGATGTCTGGACGCTGGTTATGAAACGCCAGGACGTGAAGGATCCCGAAACGACTCGGAGGGAGGTCACACACGCTTCCTCCAGGAAGATTTCGGCGGCGTGGTTTGTCTTGGAACGCTTGGCTTCGATAATGCCTACGCCCTGGCGATGACCAAGGAGCAGGCAGTTGCGTGGAGGGTGAAATCGATTGCCGACCTGGTTCAACACGCCAAGAACCGGGGGCGGCCGCTCAGGATTGGCGGCGATATTGGGGTCTTCCAGCGGAAAGAATGGCACCGCCTCAAGGAGAAATACCAATTCCAGAACCAGGACGTTCAACCCGTGGCGATGGATCAGACGCACACCTACGAGGCAGCAAGCAAAGGGAAAGTGGACGCCATCATCGCCTACACCAGCGACGGGAGGATCAAGGCATTCAGACTGCAACTGCTGGAGGACCCTGAGCGTGTGTTCCCGCCGTATGACGCCATCCTGTTGGTCTCGCCCGCCGCCGCCCGGCGGCCAGGGCTCCTAGAGGCGTTGAAGCCGCTGCTCGGGAAAATCGATCAACCGACCATGCAGGAGGCAAACGGGCGCGTCGATATCGAGCAGCATTCGCCCAAGAGTGCAGCAGCGTGGCTACGGAAGGCGATCCAGAAAGGAGAAAACCCATGAACCAGCCGCAGTCCAGCCGGGCCACCGCCCGGCTGGACTGCGATCTCGATCGCGGCATCTCCTTGCCGGCCTCCTGGTACACCGACCCGGCCATCCTGGCGCTGGAGCACGATCTCATTTTTCGGCGATCCAGATCATCACGGTGCCGTCGTCGCTGCCCGACGCGAGGCAACCGCCCGAGGGTGAGAACGCCACCGCGTTCACTCGGCGGGCGTGGCCCAGGAAGGTATGAAGTTCGGCCCCGGTACGCGCGTCCCACAGGCGCACCGTCTGGTCCTCGCTCGCGGTCGCGATGCACCGCCCAACGGGATCGAACGCGATTCCTGTAACACGGTCGGTGTGCCCGGTCAGCGTGCGAAGTTCCGCGCCGGAGTGCGCGTCCCACACTTTCGCTACCCCATCGCCACCGGCCGACGCGATCAGCAGTCCGTCCGGCGAGAAAGCGACGCCGAGTACCTTCAGGTCGTGCCCGCGGAGGACGAGCGGTTCAGCGTCTTTCGACAAATCCCATGCTCGCACCGTTCGGTCCGTACTGCCGGATACCAGCCTCGAGCCGTCGGGCGCGAACGCCACTGACCAGATCCAGTTCGTGTGCCCGCGCAAGACGCGGCTCGTGTCGCCACTCGTCACGTCCCAGACCCGTACTGTTCTATCCCAACCGCCAGTCGCCAGGAGTTGCCCGTTCGGACTGAACGCGATTCCATAGATGCGGTCGGTGTGGCCCCGCAGCACGCGCACTTCGCGTCCCGTTTCCGCGTGCCAGAGCCGAACCGTCTTGTCCGCGCTTGCCGTTGCGACGAGTCGCCCGTCTGGGCTGCACGCGACCCCACCTACGAGCGCCGCGTGACCGGCGATCGTGCACAACATTGCCCCACTTTCCATGTCCCAGACGCGCGCAGTGCGGTCCTCGCCGGATGACACGACTCGCTTTCCGTGAGAGCCGAACGCGACGGCGAGTACTGGGCCGGCGTGGTCGCGTAGGGTGCGACTCGCAAGTGGCACCGCGTGCCCGCCGCGTTCCGCGACCCACACCGCGATCGTTCGGTCGTCGCTGGCCGACACCAGGCGCGACCCATTGGGACTGAAGGCGATGGCATTCACGGCGTCGGTGTGGGCGCGGAGCGCGACGGTCTCCTGGCCGGTGACCACGTTCCACAACCGGACCGTCTTGTCCCAGCCCGCAGACGCAAGGCGAGAGCCGTCCGGAGTGAACGCCACGCTCCACACCACACCGGAATGTCCGTGAAGCGCCAGCCGCTCGTCGCCCGTTTCCACCTCCCAGACCCGGACGGTCGAATCCCCACCCGCCGATGCCAGGAACCGGCCGTCTGGCGAAAACGCGACCGTCCAGACGAACCCGGTGTGCTTGCACAGCCGGTGGCGCTCCCGGCCGGTCTCGACTTCCCACACGCGCACCGTCTGGTCGTAGCTGACCGACGCAAGGAGCGAGCCGTCGGGCGAGAACGCGACCGCGTTCACCATGTCCGTGTGGCCGTGGAACACACGCACTCCCTGACCGGAGTCGATGTCCCAGAGGCGGACCGTGGTGTCGTCGCTGGCGGACGCGGCGAAGCGTCCGTCGCGGCTTACATCGACTCCCACGACCACATCGGTGTGCCCGGCCAGTTCTCGCACAGCGCCGGTCGCGAGATCCCAAACCTTCACCACACCCGCCTGACTCGCGGTGACCACGCGAGTGCCGTCCGGCGTAAACCGGGGGGTGTAGAGTTGGTCCGCGTGCCCGCGAAAAGTTCCGAGCAACTCGCCGGTCATCGCGTGCCAGATGCGAACCGTCTGGTCGTCACTGACCGAGGCGATCCGGGTGCCGTCCGGCGAAAACGTCACCCCGTACACGACATCCTCGTGCGCGCGGAGGGTGAGTGGCCGGTCACGCAGTCCGCGGAGGCAGAACCACTCCCACCCGCGCAGTTCGGTCGGGCACGCGTCGAGGTACGGACCTGCGTTTTGCGGCCGGGCGGCCGCCCACTCTCGCTCGGCCAGGGCGACGTTTTTCGCGTACAGGTCCGCCTCCAGCCGTCGCCAGGCAGAGGTGGGGCGATCCGTCGGGTTCCCGCAGAGGAAGTTGTGCAGGTCGTCGGCGAGAGCCTCGGCCGTACGGTAGCGGTGGGATGGGCTTTTCTCCAGGCACTTCAGACACACCGCTTCGAGATCTGCTGGCACATCCGATCGCAGACGGCGCGGCGGGGCCGGTTCGTCGTCGAGTACCTGGCGGATGATGTCCAGAATCGTAGCCCCACGGAACGGCGGCCGACCCGTGAGGCACTCGTAGAGGATCGCGCCGAGTGCATAGACATCCGCCTCCGGGCCGACTGCCTTCGCCTGGCCCGCAGCCTGCTCGGGCGGCATGTACGCCGGCGTGCCCATGAACTCGCCGCTCCGCGTTTGGGCCGAGTCGGCGTCGAGGCGCTTCACCAGCCCGAAGTCGGACACCTTCGGCACGCCGTCGGCGGTAAAGAGGATATTCGCGGGCTTGAGGTCGCGATGCACGATGCCGCCCGTGTGCGCCGCGTGGACCGCCCAGGCAAGCGATTGGACCAGACGGGCCGCTTCGACCGGATCGAGTTCGCCCTGCGCCAGACGGGAAGCCAGCGTGCCACCTGCGACGAACTCCAAAACGATATAGGGGTTGCCCGCGTACTCCCCGGTGTCGAAAATCTGCACTACGTTGGGGTGCGACAGGGCGGCCACCGCCTCGGCCTCGGTGCGAAACCGGGCCAGGTGACGGTCGCCAGCTTGCTCACCCGCCAGGATCATCTTGAGGGCCACGAGGCGATTCAGATGGGTGTCGCGTGCCCGATACACCACCCCCATTCCACCGCGGCCGAGTTCGCACTCGAACTGGTAGCGCGGGGGGATCGAAACGGCTGGAGTCCGAAGAGCCGGGTCCGGCGGTGGGGTCGTCGAAAAAGCCGCGGTTGCATTCCGGGCGATCCACTGGGACCGAACCGCGAGGAGTTCCGCGCGCAGGCTCTCTCGTTCCAGCCCCTCCAAACCGACCAGGTAGTCTTCGATCGGCGGGGCCTCGCCGGCCTTCAACCGTTCCTCGAACCGGCAGCACACGGCGTCGATTCGTAGGGCCACTTCTGGCGGCCAGTTGTCCGGTTCGTCGTTCACGACTCGACCTCCACGGCCCAAAGACTGCGGATCACCTTGAGCCGACGCTCGACTGTGCGCGGCACGCACCCCCAACGCGCCGCGATCTCCGCGTTCGTATACCCCTCCATTTTCCACACGGCCAGGGCCTTCAGGTCCGCGTCCGGCAGCGTGCTGAGCAACCGCCGAAACTCATCGGCTACCAGCGCGGCGAACTCCGGAGTCGGCTCTTTCCCCGCGACAGCTTCGAGGTCGAACGCCTGCAACCCTGGCTTTCCTCCGCGCTTGTCCGCCGTTTCGCGACGGACCAGGTCGATCGCTTTTTGTCCCGTGATGAGGAGGAGCACCCGCCAGAGGTCGTCGCGGTCGTCGAGCCTGGGAAGCCGACCCGCGGCAGCGTCGCGACAAAAACTGTCGAACGCGCTGAGTGCGGCATCTTCCTCGTCCACGGCGCGGCGCGGGAACCCTCGGAGCCGGGCGCGAGCCAGTTCGACGAGCCGGGGGAAATAGCGATCCCAGAGCGGTCCGACTGCGGCGGAATCGCCAGCCTTGAGCTTGCCGAGCCAGTGGGTGACGGAATCGTGAGGCACGAGGGGGATCCTTTCGTACCTATTAGATGGATACCGAGCCGCAGGTGGTTACGAAATCCGAAAGTCGCTGTCGGGTTCTACGGCTGGCTTCCGTTGAAGGAGTTGTACGGCCGGTCGATATTCTCGAGATCAGCAGGAACGGGGGACGCGATGAGTGCGGGACAACCAATCGGCACGGCTCAGTTGCGCGGCGGGCAACTCCGCGTTCGCGACATCTGGGCGCTGGGCGTCGGGATCGTCGTGTGCGGGCAGTATTTCGGTTGGAACTCGGGCCTGAAGGACAACGGGCCGGTGGCAATGCTGATCGCGTCGCTGGCGGTGTGCCTGCTGTTCCTGGCCTGGGTGCTGACCCTCTCGGAACTGGCGGTCGCCATGCCTCGCGCCGGCGGTCCGCTCGACTACGGGCTGCGTGCGGGCGGGCCGTGGTTGGGGTTCCTGATGGGCTGGTCGATGTTCCTGGAGTGCCTCTTCGGCGGGGTGGCCACTGCGCTGGCGGGCGGGAAATACGTCGCGTTCCTGCTCTCCCCGGACAGTGAGCCGAACAGGTACGTCGCGGTCGCGGTCGGACTGACCATCGTGGCCGTGTTCTACCTGCTTCAGGCCCGCGGGGTGAAGGAGCAGGCCCGTGCGTTGGCGTGGATGACTTACGCGGCGATCGGCGGCCTGGTGATCTTCTGGGTCGCGGCGTTGACGAACTTCACCTGGGACCGAGTGTGGACCTCGCCGGCGATCCCGGCCAACAAGGGCTGGGGTGCGGTCCTCGACGCGATCCCGTTCGCGCTGTGGTGGCTCATCATCATCGAGGCCGCGGCACTGGCCGCGGAAGAGTCACACACACCAGCACGAACGATCCCGCGCGGGTTGACGTGGGCGATCCTCACCGTCATCGTGCTGGTCGTACTCACGACGGTGACCGCGTGCGGCGCGCTGCCGTTCCAGCAGATCGCGGTGAAGGGTGACAAGCCAGTAGACTACCCGCTGGCGGAGGTGATCCGGCAGATCCCGGCAGGGCAGTCTCCGCTGCTGTTCTACGGGTTCGGTGCCATTTCCATGTTCGGCCTGGTAGCGAGCTACCACGGGTTGCTCTACGGTTCTAGCCGACAACTGTTCGCGCTCGGCCGCGGCGGGTTCGTGTCGCCCGCGTTGGGGAAGGTGAATGCGAAGCGACAGACACCCGGGCCGGCGCTCGTCGCATGCAGCCTGCTGACGGCCGGGTTCGTCGTGGCGGACCTGTGGTTCGATGAGGCGATTCAGGCTGCGGTCCTGGTCGCCGGGTTCGCAGCGCTCGTCCTTTACATCCTCAGCATGGGAGCCTTGTTCCGGCTCCGGCGTCGCGAACCAAAACTGCTCGCAGGTTACCGTGCGCCTCTCGGCGCGTGGCTCCCCGTGAGCGTGGTGGTGTTGTCGGTGATCGCGCTGGCCGTGTACCCGCGGATCGACGAAAGGGGCGTTGTCGTGCCGGTCGCGCTGGGAATGTACGCAATCGGGATCGGCTATTTCGCCCTGCGTGGGCGGAATCGGTTGACGCACCGTCTCGAGGATCTGACACCGGCCGACGCGCCGCTCGCTCCCGCAACCCGGCGTTCGCGATGGTTGCACCTGGCCGCAGTCGTGGCCCTTGTCGTCGCGCTGGGAGTGCTAGGTGCGATAACAGTGGCCTCGTTCGGCGGCCCCGACCTGTTCGGTTCAACTGGGGATGTGCCCGTACTGGCCGTCTTGGGCGTAATCATCGCGGCTCTTGCAGCGGTCGCCGGGGTCGAGTTGTGTCAGACACGCCGGGGCACCCAATGAGCGCGAAGGAAGGCGGAACGCTGGTGGGGCACGTCGCGGAGATCCACCGCTACCCGGTGAAGTCGATGCAGGGGGGGGGCGTGCCTCGAGCGGGCAACCTTCGGGCCGGATGGGCTGGACGGCGACCGCCGGTTCGCGGTGATCGACGCCGAAACCGGTCGGGTCGGCAGCGCGAAGAATCCTCGAAAGTGGGCAGGGCTACTCGGACTCCGGGCCGAACTGCGCGACGGGGTGCTGGTCGTGACCGCAACAGACGGGGCCGAGTACCGAAGCGACCGTGACGACCTGGCCGTGGCGCTCTCCAGGTTGCTGGGGCACGCGGTCACGCTCCGTGGCACGCCACTCCCATCGGCCTGTATCGAGATCGAATGGCTCGACGTGCCGGGCCATCCCAGCGCGGCTTCCGAGTCGATCGAAACGCTACCGGCAGGCGGCTACTTCGACCTCGCCCCTGTCCACCTGCTCACCTCGGCCGGCCTCCGGCGGTTCCGCGAACTCACACCGGACTGTGGTTTCGAGACGCGACGGTTCCGACCCAACGTCGTGATCGAGACACTTCCCACCTTTTCCGGATTCGTGGAGCGAGACTGGGTCGGGCGGACGTTGCTGATTGGCGATTCGTCCCTGCGGGTGTCGGCCCTGTGTTGCCGGTGCGTGATGACGACCCTTTTCCAACCGGGCTTGCCAGCCGACCCGCAGGTCCTCCGAGCCGTCGTCGCTCACAATGCCTCTACCGCCGGCGCGTACGTCATTCCGACTGGAGCTGCGGAAATCGCGGTGGGAGATCCGATCTGGGTGGAGTGAACCGTGCACGGTGGACCTCGAATCCGAAGGCGGCTCGAATGTTTGTACGTTTCACCAATCGACTTATCGTTGAGCCAATCGACTGCGGGTCAGTGTTCCCCAGGGCCGGAGCGCTGCCGATGCGTTGACAGCGCTGGAAGACGAGAGCGGCAGTCCACCTTTTGCTTTTTTGCGCACAAATCGCTTCGATCTCCCGCCCCGATGCTATAGAATCCGCCTACTCCCTCATCCCCGCGAAGCTCGAGGACTCGCGCATGCTCGACGACCTGGAACAGTATCGGTCCGCGCTGCTTCTGCTCGCCCGGGCGCAGTTCGCCCGCCAGAGGCTGGCTGACGTCGACGCTTCGGACCTGGTTCAGCAGACGTTGCTGGAGGCGCACCGGGACAGGGGTCACTTCCACGGGCAAACCGAGGTGGAGTGGTTCGCCTGGTTGCGCAAGGCCCTGTACCACAACTTCCTCGACGCTTGCGCCAGGGCTCAGGCCGGCAAGCGCAACGCCGGCCAGAGGGCGCTCGAGGCAGACCTGACCCAGTCGTTCATCGGTCTGGACGAGTTTCTGGTCGCTCCGGACACCTCCCCCAGCAACCGCGCCATCCGCAACGAGGAACTGAAGCGTCTGGCCGAAGCCATCGAACAACTCCCCCAACAGCAGCGCGAGGCGGTGCTACTCAAACACATTGTCGGCTTGACGCTCGCGGAGGTCGGGGACCGGCTCGGGTGCAGCCCCCCTGCCACCGCTGGCCTGCTCTACCGCGGCCGGCAGCGCCTCCAGGAACTGCTGGGAGATGGATAGCGCCATGCCCACGACCGAAACCACCGCCTGGCTCACCGCCGACCCGCTGGCCGAGGCCCTGGCCGAGTACGAGATGGCACACGACGAGGGCCGGCCGCTCGACCGCCAGGCATTCCTCGAACAGCATGCCGCCGTCGCCGCTGACCTGGCCCCGCTGCTGGATGCGCTCGAGCGCATCGATGCGCTGGCCCGTCCCTTCCGCTCGGCCATGGAAGGCAAACCGTCTCTGCCGTTTCCCCACCTGGAAGGATACGAGATCCTCCAGGAGATCGGCCGAGGCGGCATGGGCGTGGTGTACAAGGCACGGCAGAAGGGCACGGAGCAACTGGTGGCGCTGAAGATGCTTCGCCCCGGTTCGGTTGGGCAGGAGATCGTCGAGCAGTTCCGCATCGAGGCCCAGGCCGCCGCTCGTCTCCGCCACCCGAACCGGGTGCGCATCCTCCATCTGGGGGAACACGAGGGCCAGCCTTTCTACGCCATGGAGTTAATCGACGGCTGTAGCCTGGCGGAGAAGGCCAGCCAACCGAACGGGTTGAGCAAGGGGGCCGCGGTGAAATACCTGGCCAGCGTTGCCGAGGCCGCACACGAGGCCCACCAACACGGCATCCTCCATCGTGACGTCAAGCCACACAACATCCTGATCGACCAAAGCAGCGACGAGGCGCTGCTGGCCGACTTCGGGCTGGCCCGGATGAGCTCGCCTCTGGCTGCTGGCGAGGGGAACGTTCGCCAGCACGCACGCCTGGCGGGTACGCTCCCCTACATGTCGCCCGAGCAGACCCAGGACGCCGATAGCGTCGATGAACGCAGCGACGTCTACAGCCTCGGGGCGACGCTCTACGAGCTGCTGACCGGCACGCCACCTTTTCAGGCGGAGTCGCGGCAACAACTGCTCGACAAGATCCGTCATGAGGAGCCTATCCCTATCCGGCAGCGCCGGCCTGACGTGAGCCCACGCATCGAACAGATCTGCCTGAAATGCCTGGAAAAGCGCCCCGAGCATCGCTATC
The DNA here is from genome assembly GCA_025356615.1 of Planctomycetia bacterium. GTDB lineage: Bacteria > Planctomycetota > Planctomycetia > Gemmatales > Gemmataceae > JANXSH01. Next base: position 13,778 of record JANXSH010001134.1, read on the forward strand.
CCACGGCCCTGGAGCTTGCCCATGAGCTCCGCCGTTATCTGCGCGAGGTTCACGTCGCCAGCAACTTCACGACCATGGGGACGTTGTACGTCGTTCTCGGTCCGGTCGTTCTGTTCATCAACCTGCTGGTATTCCTGCTTCTGCGCATCCACTATTCCGAGCCGGTTATCTGGCTGGTCATATTCAGCATGTACCCGGCCCTGTTCAGCGTGTTCCTGCTGGCCCCACGGTCCGAGGTCGGCCAAGAATCCGCTATCACCCGGCTGGAATTGTGGTCCATCTGGGGCGGTAAGATGTTTGCGGCCATTTCCATCAGCATCGCCATGCGCGTGGCGTTTCCCCATGAACCGGAGCGGGTGCTGCACCTGGTCTACCCCGTTTTCGCGGCATTGAGCGGCATGGCGGCATTCGCGATGTGCAGCAAGATGGAGTGGAAACTGTACGCCCTGCCGGCCACGGTCTGGCTGGTGGGGATCGCCATGGCGTTTTACCTGGAGTGGGCACCGATCCTTTACGGCATCTTGTGTTGTCTCGGTCTGCCGTGTTTCGGGCTGTACTTACGTCGGCTTGGCAAGGAGTTGGAATAAGTTTCCCGTTGCCGCGCTCCATCCGTTGGCCTTTCCCGCCTTCAAAGGTGAGGACGATCTAACTCACCGGAGAGACGCGATGCCGACCGGAACAAGCCCCCAACCCACGGCGAGCACGCGGATTCATTCGGGCAAGGCGGCGGCGATGGCTGCCTTTCATCTGGCGGCCCTGTTCAGTCCTCTGTTCTTCACTTGGGAAGGCTTTGCCGTCTTCCTGCTTCTGGTGGTTGCCGGACACCTCGGCATCGGCCTGGGCTACCATCGCCTGATCTGTCACCGCAGTTACCGCGCTGCCTGGCCGTTGCGTTCCCTGTTCGGCCTACTAGGCGTGCTGGCGTGCATGGGCGGACCGCTGACCTGGTGCGCCATTCACCGGCTGCATCACAGGCACTCCGACCGCGACGAAGACCCGCAAGGCTCCCATCGCTGGTTCTGGTGGTCGCATTTGCTCTGGACGTTGGTCCGTCAGATGCCGGGCCTGGCCACGCCCGAAGACGTTCGCCGGGTGACTCGCGACCTCCAGCGCGAGCGGGCCCTGCTCTTGCTGGAGCGATACGCCCACGCCATCAACGTCGCCTTCGCTGTGGGGCTGCTGGGGGCGGGCTGGGTGGCCGCCGGTTGGTTCCTCGGCGTGTCGCTGCTGCTCTGGGGCCTCTTCCTGCGCGTTGTCGCTGGCTGGCACGTCACGTTCCTGGTCAACTCCATCAACCACCACCACGGCTATCGCAACTACGACACGGCAGACAACAGTCGCAACTGCTGGTGGGTGGCGCTGCTCACCTTCGGCGAGGGCTGGCACAATAACCATCACCACCAGCCGCGCAGCGCCGCCCACGGCCACCGCTGGTTCGAGGTGGACGCATCCTACCTGCTGATCCGGGGCCTGGAATTGGCCGGACTGGCGTCGGACGTGGTCCGGCCTCAGCATGGGCCGGGGCAGTCAGCTCGTCAGCAGTCGAATTCGATCACGGGGAGTGGCTTCGGAGCAAGGCCGACCGAGTTCGCGGGCGAAGAGGCGGACCCCACGACGGCGGTGTCGTCAGCGAAGAAAGGAGGGAGTTGATCCATGTCGAGCAGCCAGTATCGTTTAGTCACCCATTGGCGCGTGCCAGGCACACCCGAGGAGGTGTACCGCATCATTGACGAACCGACCGCGTTGGTGCGGTGGTGGCCGGCCGTTTGGCTGCGGGTGGAAGTGCTGGAGCCCGGCGATGCCCAAGGGATCGGGAAAGTCGTGAGGTATCTGTCGAAAGGGTGGCTCCCCTACCTCCTCCAGTGGACCTCCCGCACCGTCGAGAAGGAGTTTCCCTCCCGGATCGTGCTGCACGCCTCGGGCGAATTCGAAGGGGAAGGCCGTTGGTTCTTCCGGGCAGATGGGCCGAGTGTAGACATCGAATACGTGTGGACGATTCAGGCAAACAAGCCTCTGTTGCGCTACCTGTCCTTCCTGCTGCGGCCGATCTTCGCCGCCAATCACCGCTGGGCAATGGCGAGCGGCGAGGAAAGCCTTCGGTTGGAGTTGGCGCGACGGCAAGCGCAGACCACCGCGGAATTGGCTCGCATTCCCGCACCGCCGCCGCCGGTGTTCCTGAGTCAACGCCGCCGGCGCCGGCTCGGTCTGGATGAATCGCAACGTTAAAGATCCGGATGGGGCTGGCACCCGCTCCAGAGGTTCGAGGCGCGGCGGCGCTGGAAGAGTTCGTCCGGCAGGCGTGCGAAACCGTCTGGCACCCCGTGGGGACGTGCAAGATGGGACAGGATGGCATGGCCGTTGTCGGGCCAGATCTCCGCGTTCACGGCATCGAGGGGCTCCGCATTGCCGATGCCTCTGTGATGCCGACCATCACCACGGGCAATACGAGCGCGCCGACTATCATGATCGGAGAGAAAGCAAGTGATCTGGTCAGTGCAGGGTAGGAGGACACCGGTCATCCGGCGCAAGCTCCGCTCGCTCCCGCGACCCGGCGTTCGCGATGGTTGCACCTGGCCGCGGTCGTGGCCCTTGTCGTCGCGCTCGGAGTGATGTGTGCCGTGACAGTGGCCTCGTTCGGCGGCCCCGACCTGTTCGGTTCACCTGGGGATGTGCCCGTACTGGCCGTCCTGGGCGTAATCGTCGCGGACCTCGCAGCGGTCGCCGGGGTCGAGTTGTGGCAGACACGCCGGAGCACGCGATGAACACGAAGGAAGGCAGAACGCTGGTAGGGCACGTCGCGGAGATCCACCGCTACCCGGTGAAGTCGATGCAGGGGGAGTGCCTGGAGCGGGCAACCCTCGGGCCGGATGGGCTGGACGGCCACCGCCCGGCTGGACTGCGATCTCGATCACGGCATCTCCTTGCCGGCGTCCTGGTCCGCCGACCCGGCCATCCTGGCGCTGGAGGACGATCGCATCTTTCGCCGCACCTGGCAGTATGTCGGGCGCGCCGACCAACTCGCTCGGCCGGGGATACCAACCCCCTCACGGGAAATTCCAGATTCCATCCCTTGCGGTGATTCGTGGCTCGGTTACACTCTTCCTTGGCACACTTCCACGTCGGGGCAGGCCGGACCTGGCAGAGTGCGGGTCAGCGGAGAAGAGGAATGCCATCCAGCGGAGCGGTTACCGATTGGCTCCACAGGCTAGAGGCCGGGGACCACGAGGGTGCCCAGAGGTTGTGGAATATCTACTATCGCCGACTCGTGGGTCTGGCCCGTAAGAAACTGCGTGACATGCCGCGGCGGGAGGCCGACGAGGAGGACATCGCCCTGTCCGCATTCGACAGCTTCTGCCGGGGGGTCGAGCAGGGACGCTTCCCCCGTCTCGAAAACCGCGACGACCTCTGGCATCTGTTGGTGGTCATTACCGTCCGTAAGGCCGCCGACCTGCTCACGTCTCGGCGGCGGCAGCGGCGGGGCGGCGGCAAAGTACGCGGCGAGTCGGCGTTCGCGGGCGCGGCGGGCGACCCCGAGGGAGGACGCGGAATCGAACAGGTGGTGGGCACCGAGCCGTCGCCGGAGTTTGCCGTCGCGGTAGCCGAGCAGTGCGAGATCCTATTGCGAGCGCTGCCGAAAGACCAGTTCCGCTCCATCGCGTTGTGGAAGATGGAGGGGTATACTAACCAGCAGATCGCCGACCTCCTCGGCTGCTCACTGGCCACCGTCGAGCGGAAATTGGCCCTCATCCGCGCGACGTGGAAGGACTATCTGGGTGCCGCGCCAGTCTGAAAGGTGCAGCGATGCTCGAATCACACGAAGCGGACGGCGTTCGGTTGTCGCTCGGTGCGCGGAGGGCGATCGACGACGTCTGCGACGCCTTTGAGGCCCGGTTGCGCGGCGGAGAGGAGCCACGCATCGAGGACGCCTTGGCGAGCAGTCCAGAACCGTGCCGGCCGCACTTGTTCCGCGAGCTGCTGAAGATGGATCTCGAGTATCGCCAGAAGCGGGCCGACGAGGACCACCGACGACGATTCCCCGAGTACATGGCGGCGATGGACGCCCTCCGTGTCCCGGCCCTCGTCGAGGCTGCGGCCCCCGCGTCCGACCTCACGACGGCCCCCCACGCCACCTATCGCCCTCGGGACGCCACTCTTCCCATGATCCCCGGCTACGAGATCCTGTCCAAGTTGGGCGAAGGAGGCATGGGCGTGGTTTACAAGGCCCGCCATCACGAACTCGATCGGGTCGTCGCTCTGAAGATGATGCGCGCGGGAGGGTTCGCCGGGCCAGAGGAGCGTCAACGGTTCCGCTTCGAGGCCGAGGCCATGGCCACTCTCGATCACCCCAACATCGTTCCCATCTACGATATCGGCGAAGTCGGCGGCGACAGTTATCTCTGCCTCGAGTATCTCGAAAGGGGAAGCCTCGCGGACCGGCTGAAGGACCGCCGGTACACCCCGGCGGAGGCGGCAGCGCTGGTGTCCGCGATCACCTCGGCGGTACAGCACGCGCACGACCGTGGAGTATTACACCGCGACCTCAAGCCGGGTAACATCTTGTTCGATGCCGAGGACCGGCCTCACGTCGCGGACTTCGGCCTGGCACGCAGGCTCGCGGCCGAACACAGTCTCAGCCCGACCGGAGCCATCATGGGGACGCTCGAGTACATGGCACCCGAGCAGGCACGCGGCGAGCGGGGAGTGGCCGTCACGGCCGACGTGTATGCCTTGGGAGCGATCCTTTACGAACTTCTCACCGGCGTACCCCCCGTCAAGGGCGCGACCCACCTGGAAACATTCACGCTCTTGTCGGCGGGAAGTGCCGTCGCCCGGCCGCGCCTTCTGAACCGTGCGGTTCCCATCGACCTTGAAGCGATCTGTTTGAAGTGCCTCGAGCGCGACCCGGCCAACCGCTACGTCTCCGCTGCCGCTCTGGCTGACGACCTTGGCCATTTCCTCCACGACGAGCCAGTCTCGGCCCAGCCGCCGGGCGTGTGGGACTGGCTCGTGCAGGCCATGCGCATGCGTTCCCAGCCTTCGCCGGAGTACACCTGGCCCGCGCCGTTGTGGGTGGGCGGTCTGGTGTTCGCGCAACACACGGCGATCTTCGCCCTCATCGAGACGACTCAGCCCGTGTGGCTTCTCTGGACGGTGATACTGGCCGGATGGCTTGGCACGATCTTGGCCCTCTGGTTCTTGCTCTTGCGGCGCTTTCGACGGGTTCCGGTCTCGGAGCGACACTCGATCATGGTGACCATCGGACATCTCATGACCCAGATCGTGCTGCTCCTGGCGGTCGGTCCCCTGAGCCTGGCAGGCTCGTGTCGGGAGATCCTCCCGCTCTACCCGCCGCTGACCGTCGTGTCGGGCCTGTGCTTCTTCATCCTCGGCTCGACGCACTGGGGCCGTTTCTTGCCAATCGGTCTGGTCGTCATGTGGCTGGCCCCGGTCATGGCAGCGTGGCCCGAGGCGGGACCACCGCTGTTTGCGGCGGTCGTTCCTTCCGTGCTGATCTGGTGGGGACTGGCGGTACGGTCGTATTTCGTCCGCTGCGAGAAAACGGCTCCGACGACGCCGACCTCGATGTCCAATCTCAACACGACGGACCTGTGAGCGGGGAGGCGTCAGCCTATCTGGAGCCGGAATCACCAGTGCAACCGCTTGACACGGCTCCGTCCCATGAAACGAACGCTACTGAGCGGGGATGGCCTTGTCGGCGGGACTCTCGAAGTAGCCGGTGCTGGCGTCCCACGTCTCGATGACGAAGGACTCGCCGGGTTGGACGTGCAAGAGCGGCTCGTCGCGCCAGTCGAAGGCGTACTTCCGGGCCAGGTCGCGCGTGATCCGCTGCATGGGTCGTCTCCGTGGGTGGGTCCAGGGAGTGTATCCGCGCGTCCTCAATCGTCCAGATCCCAAAGCACGATGCCCTTGTCGCACGCCGCCGCCGCCGTCATGCCGTCCGGGGCGACGGCGATGTGCTGCACCTTGCCGCGCTGCCAGTCATACGTCGCGACGGGCGTCGCCAGGTAC
>JANXSH010001140.1 GCA_025356615.1 Planctomycetia bacterium
GACTACGAGGGGCGAACCGACACGAGCGAAGCCATGATCTACTGGGCTATGACACGCCTTATGGTTCGTCGCCTTGCTCAGGCAAAGGTAACTCGCATGCCAAAACCGGCGATTGTTTAACTTTTCAGACACCCTCTAAGAGGCATGATAGACCCTCGAGAAAGGAGAGCTGATAGAACGATTCGCCTCATCTTCTCGTTCGCTTCTTCCCTATACGAGGCGAGATGGATGATATCGATAAGGGGAACGAGAATTCGGCAGATAGTACCGTATCGTGTAATCGCCCGATCGTCAACTCCTGCACGCGAGAATTTTTCTTCGTCCCTCGCGCCGCGACATCCTGATCGCCCGGCGCGGTCACGTCTTCCATCGACAACGGCTCTTCTCACATCGGGATGATTGCGGGGAAAGGCTCGTTGTCGTTTCGGCCCGACGAGAAGTAGGAGGAGACCAGGCCCCATGCAAGGACGGAAGTCGCTTGTCCCGCGAGTAACCCGCTCGTTTCGGGCAGGGCTATTCCTTGTTTTGAGCTGGGCAAGGGAAATTGCCGACACTTCAGGAGTTACGCCGAAAAGCAGGCTACCCAGATTCCCGAGCTTGAAACAGGGAATAGCCCTGCGTTTCGGGCCGGTCCCTTCATGTGGCATTGACACCCCACCGGCCCTCACTCTACCATCTGAAGATGCTGCGGCTCGGCGCGAACGGGCGTGCCCCGACGGCGGGTAGGTCAACAGGAGTTGTTTGTGGCATCGATCTTGAACAGTGAAGTCCGCAAGGGCATGGTCGTCAAGCGCGAAGACGGGCAGCTCTACTACTGCATCGATCGCGAGCTGCGGACGCCGGGCAACCTGCCGTCGAAGCTCACGCTCAAGCTCAAGAACATGAAGACCGGGTTCGTCAACGACTTCCGCGTCCACCCCGACGACAAGATCGAGCAGGCCTACCTCGAGAAGCGCGAGATGCAATACCTGTACAAGGACTCCGACGGCTATGTGTTCATGGACACGGAGACCTTCGACCAGGTGACGCTCGCCAAGGAGATGGTCGGCGACGAGATGCTCTACCTCAAGGAGGAGAACAAGCTCGTCGTCACGTTCTACCTGGACAACCCTCTCAGCGTCGAGTTGCCCGCGTCGGTCGAACTGACCGTCGTGGAGACCGAGCCTGCGCTCAAGGGGGCGACCGCCGCCGCCCAGTACAAGCCGGCCACGCTCGACACCGGCCTCAAGATCCAGGTGCCCCCGTTCATCGGCATCGGCGAGAGGATCATCGTCGATACGCGCGAGGGCAAGTACCTCAGCCGCGTGAAGTGAGGCGATACCATCGTCGGAGTGTCAATCCTCGAGAGCGGAGGGAAGAAAAGAACGAGAGCCGGTTCGACCCTTTTCTTCTCTCCGCATTGCCGATGGTTCATGCCCTCGGCTGCCGCCTTTCGGGACGGCCTCTGTGTGAACGGGTTGGGGATTTTGGATCGCTATCCTTCTGGCAGAACGACACATGGCCAGGAAGGATGACATCAAGGAAATCGACAGGATCGTCAAAGAACTGGGGTTGACCAAAGGACAGCGTCAACTGCTTCATCAAGCAATAACGGGACAAGGGTTGACCAGTGAGGAGATCGTCGTTGTTGCTCGTGAAATCAAGGAAGATTATCCTAACAAATAATCGCACACATGAATCAGCAACTAGATGTCATCGAAGCTTCGGAATTGCTGCAAACCATCAAGGGGCAACCTTGTTGGCATGTAAGTTGTGGCGACACGACAGGTTCTAGTTTTCAACTCGTTTGCGGGGGCAAGCTTCCACGAAAGAAGCCGCTGAGAAACCCGACACAGCCGCTCGAATATCAGACGAACGACGGTGAGTTCAGCATCCTGGTCTGGTGCGATTGGAGATTGGAACACGCCTCTCGGCCTGTGACAAGTTCCGACGACACCCTCGATCAGCAAAAACGTCATTTACTTCAACTCGTCGGCGCATCCGTTCGAGATGTAACAATTGAACCGCCTTGCTGGGATATGCGCGTCACGTTCTCGAACCATCTCTCTCTTGCTGTTTTTTGCGATCATGTGAACCACGAAGTGAGTTTTGACGGCAACTGGGATTTCTTCTCCCCCAACGCCTCGGTTTATGCTGGCCCCGGCACCTCATTGATTTGCAAGATGGAATGAGATTCCTAGGCGACGACAGAGCCTGGAGGGGCTCGAGCCTCTCCGCTCGCCGAGAACGCCGCCATCCGCTCGGGCCTGCCCTCGGAGGCGGGGTCACGCCAGACGCTCGAGCCTCTCCGCTCGCCGAGAACGCCGCCATCCGTTCCATGCGAACTACTTCCCGCCTACGAACCGCACCGCCGCCGACGCCGGGCCGTCCTCGATCTCGACGCGGATGCCTTGCTTGCGCTCGTCGGTGCCGATCGACAGCGTCAGCGTGTGGACGCCTGGTTTCAGGTCGAGCGTCATCACCGCGCCGATCGTCACCGGCTCCCCGTCGAGCCAGGCACTCATCCCCTTCGTGTCGTTGATCTCGAGCCGGACTTTGCTCGCCGCCGTCGCCTCGATGCGCGTCTGGAGGAGGGCCACCGAGGGCAGATCCTTGGGCCGAAGTCGCGCCAGCCCCTCCACGGGTAGCGTCCCGGCCACGGTGCTGTAGGTCGGCTCCCACGACAGGCCGGAGTTGGCCGCGAGGGCACCCACGCCGCGCGTGTACCACAGGTCGTAGGCCGGCTTCGTCGGCTGGAGGACATCCCAGCGCCGGGCGACTCGCTTCCGCCCGACCGACCAGCGGTCGCCCTTGCCCAACTCGGAGAGGAACCGGACGAGGTCGAGCATCTCGGCCCGCGTCAGGGTGTCCGTCAGCCCCTCGGGCATTAGCGAAATCTTGCTCGCGGCCTTCTCCTCGATGTCCTTGGCCGGGATCGCGGTCTCCTTGTCCTGGTCGTCGCGCAGGACGAGCGTCGTCGGGGTCTCGCGCACCTTGATGCCGGTGAGCTGTCGGCCGCGCGTCGTCGTGACGAGCATGGAGTTGTAGCCCTCCTTGATCGCCTTGCTCGGCAGGAGCAGCGACTCGATGAGGTAGTCCACCTGCGCCGCCGCGCCGATGCTCGACAGGTCCGGGCCGACCTGCCCGCCCGCGCCGCCGATGGCGTGGCACTTGAGGCACAGCAGGTCCGCGCGGCGGAAGATCGCCTCGCCCCGCGCCGCATCGCCCTTCGCGGCCACGTCGGCGACCATCTCCTTCAACTCGGTCGCGGAGAGTACCTTGGCCCCGAAGGTCAGGCCCCCCGCCTTCGTCAGCGCCTCGGCGAGGCCGGGCGCTTCACGTCCGCTGATGCGCACCGTCCGCACGCCGATGCGAGCCACGTCGGGCGGGAGTTTCTGCGAGGCGATGACCTTGGTCAATGCCGCCGCGCCGCCCTTGCGTTGGAGGAAGGCCGCGTAGACATCCTCCGCGCCGACGCCGTCCTTCAGGCCCGAGAGGACATCCGCCGCGTGCTGGGCCGCCGCGTCGAGGTCGAACCCCGCCAGCGCGATCAGCGCCCGGCGACGGACGAGCGGCGTCCCCTTCTCGACGATCCGAGTCAGGGTCGTCTTGCTCTCCGCGCCGCCGAGGCCCGCCAGCCCTTCGATGGCCGCGTGGCGCAATTCTGCCGACGCCCTGTCGTCGTCCGCGTGCGCGGTCAGCGCCGCCCTCGCCTTCTCGACGCGCCACAGGCCCGCGAGCCGAGCTGCGGCCTCGTCCTTTGCCAAAACGAGTGGGACGATCGCGTCGAGCGAACCCGCCGGCCTGGTGTTTCTCTGGCGAGCGCTCTCCTCCAGCGCCGCGAGCAAGCGCACCCTACCCTGGCCCTTCGCGGTCGCCTTGTTCAGCACCATCGCCAGCTCGCCCGGCCCGCCGACGCTGGCGAGCAGGACGAGGGCCGCCTCTTCGTTCGGCTTCGACAGCTTACTGCCCTTCAGGAGGTTGACCAGCGGTTTAACGACCTTGTCCGAGCCGACGGCCTGGAGGGCGAACGAGAGCCGACCGACGCTGCCGAAGTCGAACGTCCCCGCCGTCAGCGCGGGCAGCCACGCCGACTCGAGTTCGCGGAGGGTCAGCCACAGGCTGTAATCGAGGTTCGTGTCCAGGGGCCGATCCAGTGCCCCCAGGGCGATCTCGGCGGCCCGCTTACCGCCGACCAGTGACAGCGCCCGCACCGCCTCGAGCCGAACCTGCGGATGCTCGTCGGCGACCCGTCGCTCGAGCAACTCCAGCGGCCTCTCGACGCGCCCATGCCACGCCCCGAGGACACGCACCGCCGCCGCCCTCACCCGCGCATCTTTTGCATCGAGCAGGGATGCCAATAGCGACGGTTCGACGACATCGAGTGTCTGGTACGCCCACAACCCCTCGAGCCGGTGCGGCTCGTGTTCGGCCTTCTTGGCGTCGAGGGTTTCGAGCCACGTCTTCAGTTCCGGCGCTGCCTTTTCGCCGAATCGCTCCTTGAGTTGCCGCCGGGCGAAGTGGCGCGTCCACGCCTCGGGCGACTCCAAATGTTTCACCAACTCCTCGGCCTTCGCCTCGGTCAGTTTCGGGCGTTCGACGAGTTTCCGGTTCTTGGCGGTGATGCGCCAGATGCGACCGTGGGTTATGTCGCGGCGCGGGTCGCGGAAATCGACCTCGCCGTGCTGGATGATCGGGTTGTACCAGTCGGCGACGTAGATCGCGCCGTCCGGCCCCTGCTTCACGTCGATGGGCCGGAACGCCGGGTGCGTCGATTTGATGACATCGGGCATGAGCCGGGAGGTGTAGCCCGAGCCGGACGGCGCGACCGTGAAGCGGCAGACGCGATGGGCGCGGAAGTCGCAGGTGATGAGGCTGCCCTGCCAGTCGTCGGGCAAATGTCTCCCGGAGACGATCTCCAGGCCGCAATACTTCGGACTGCCGGGGTTCAGCCCCTGGAGCGTGCGCGCGGTGCCGGGAGCTGGGTCGTAGGCCACGCCAGGGAAGCCGACGTAGATGCCCTGTCCGCCCGCGCCGTCGGTCTGGAACGACTGGCCGAAGCGGTCGAAGTGGTGGCCCCAGGAGTTCCACATGCCGCGCGTGAAGACCTCGAGCCGCCGCGTGTCGGGGCGGAACTGCCAGACGCCGCCCGCGTTGAGTCGCCTAACGCCGTAGGGCGTCTCGATGTGGCTATGGATGTAGACGGCCTGGTTCATGTAGAGGTTGCCGTCGTGGCCCCAGCGGAGCGAGTGCAACAGGTGGTGCGTGTCTTCGGTCCCGAAGCCCGAGAGGACGACGCGCCGGCGGTCGGCCTTTCCGCCCGGCTTCGACGCGCTGAGGTGGACGAGTTCGGTGCTGTTGGCGACGTAGACGCCGCCGTCGCCCGGCTCCAATCCCGTCGGGATGAGTAGGTCGCCGGCGAAGACCGTCACCTTGTCGGCCTTGCCGACGCCCTTGGTGTCCTCGAGGACGATGATCTTGTCGTTCGACTTCTGACCGGGCTTGATCTGCGGGTACGTCTCGGAGCAGGCGAGCCAGAGCCGACCCGCCGCGTCGAAGTTCATGTGGATCGGCTTGGCGAGCTGCGGGTCCGCCGCGAAGAGGTTGACCTCGAAGCCGTCGGCGACCTTGAACGTCTTCCGCTCGACCTCCGGGTCGGGGTCGGGGATCTTCGCATCGCGCTGCGCGAGTAGCGCGCCGGAGGCGAGGAGCAGAGGCAGAGAAAGGAGGAAGGCACGCATGGGAGGTATCCGATATAAGATGAAGAGAACCATCCGCAGATTGCGCAGATTACACAAATTAAAATTAATTAATTTGTGTAATCTGCGCAATATGCGGATCACTTCTTTGCTGGCTTCAGTTCGAACTTCAGCGTCAGGGGCCGGGCGAGGACAGCAATCTCCTTCTCCTTCGCCTCGACGAGCGGGTCGAACTGCGGGATCTCGCGGGCGTTCTGGCCTTGCTCGCCCTTGCGGAAGCCGGTGAGGTACGTCACGTTCTGCGGACGCCAGCGGTGGAAGTAGAGTTCGTTCTTAGCGACGATGAGCTTGCGGAGCTTTTCGCGCTGTGCCGACTCCGCCCCCGAAGGGCGAAACATGAAGCCCTGTTCGAGATCGCTGGCGGAGAACGCCGCTTCGCCGTCGTCCGTGGTCAAGATGTACTCGCCTTTGGGCAACCCGGTCGCCACGACCTTCCGCATGTCGCTGCGCAGCGGGCAGTCTTTGCGCGTCTTTACGCCCAGTTCGAGGCGGACGGGTTCGTCTTCCAGCCCCAGCGCCTTCGTGAAGGTGTCTGCGGTCTCGCGGTAGCCCTCGCCGGTCAAGGTGATCCCGTCGAGCGTCTTCGCCTTGGAGCCGGTCCCCGGATCTTTTAGCAGTTCGTACAAATTGACGAAGGTGTGTTCCCGATCCGAAGCGACTTCGCTGATCACCTGGGCGTAGAGGCGGACGTTCTCGATCTGTTTGGTCGGGTCGGGTAGCGGCTTACCAAGCTTGGCTGGCGCGATGGGTGACAGCAACACGACCTTCGCCTTGGACGGCGCGAGAGCGTCGAGGAGCGCCACCAGGCCCTTGCGGAACCTCTCCTTGCCCGCCTCGCCCTCGAACGCTTCGACGTTGCCGTAGCCGATGATGAGGACCGTCGGCTTCAGGGCGAGCGTGTGTTCCTTGAGTTCCTTGAACCCCAGGTTGACATCGCCGAACCCGGCGCGGGAGGTGCCGAACACGTCGTCGCCACTCCAACCGAGGTTGCGGAAGACGATCTTCTTGCCGTGGAAGCGCGTCGTCAGGGCCAATTCCCACCAGCCGGAGAGTTGCTCGCGCTCGACGAGCGTGTTGCCAAGGAAGACGACCCGGTCGCCGTCCTTCAGGGTGAACTTCTCGGCGGCGGGGGCGATCAGGGGCAGGCAGAGGACGAGCAGTAGGGAGAGGATGCGCACGGGGAGTCTCCTCGGGGTCGCGGTGTCTGATGGAGATTGTAGTGAGTCCGGAGGGGTGGGTTCAACCCTCTGATGCGCGAACGGGCACTCGTCGCCTCAACTTCGCTCCCCGGACCAGACGCCGGCCAGCTCGAGGACGACGCGGACGGCGGTCTCCATTTCCTCGAGGCAGGTCCACTCGAGCGGCGAGTGGATGTTGTGTTCGCCCGTCGAGAGGTTCGGCGTCGGCAAGCCCTTCTCGGTGAGCCGGGAGCCGTCGGTGCCCCCGCGGACGATCGCGAGTTTGGGAGTCAGGCCGACGCGGCGCATCGCCTCCTCCGCGAAGGCGGCGGCGCGCGGCTCCTTCCGCAAGCCGTCGGCCATGTTGCGGTACTGCTCGGTGATCTTTACCTCGATGGTCGCGGTCGGGTAGTCCTTCACGACCTCGCGCGCTGTCTGCCGCAACAACTCGGCTCGCTCGGCGAGTTTCGGCGTGTCGAAGTCGCGCAAGAGGATGCGAATCGTCGTCTTGCCGACTCCGCCCTCGATGGTGTAGGGGTGCAGGAAGCCGTCGCGCCCGTCGGTCACTTCCGGGGCTTGCTCGTTGCAGGGAAGGCGAGCGAGGAATTGGCCCGCGATGCGGACGGCGTTGACCATTCGGCCCTTCGCAATGGCGGGGTGGATGTTCGTGCCGGTGATCGTGACCGTGGCGAGGTCGGCGCTGAACGTCTCGATGTCGATCTCGCCGACGCCGGAGCCGTCGAGCGTGTAGGCCACTCGTGCGCCGAGCGTCTGGATATCGACGTGATCGACCCCGTGCCCGATCTCCTCGTCGCAAGTGAAGCACAGGCGCACCGGCCCGCGCGGCAGCTCGGGCTGCTCCAGCATGCGCTGGGCCGCCTCCATGACGACGGCAACGCCGGCCTTATCGTCGCCGCCGAGTAGTGTCGTGCCGTCGGTCGTGATGATCGTCTGGCCGACCAGCTTCGCCAGGTCCGGGTCCTCGGCGGGCCGCAACACCTTCGTCGGGTCGCCCGGCAAGACGATGTCCTCGCCGTCGTACCCTTCGTGGACGATCGGCTTGACGCCCTCGCCGGTGGTTTCGGGCGACGTATCGACATGAGCGACGAACGCGACCGTTGGAGCCTGGTGAGCGACGGTCGCGGGCAAGGTGCCCCAGACGATGCCGTTTTCGTCTTGCAGGGCATCGAGGATGCCCATTTCGGACAACTCGTTGAGGAGCATCGCCCCCAACACGCGCTGGCCCGGCGAACTGGGGTAGGTGCCGGACTTCTCGTTCGCCGTGGTGCCGACGCGGACGTAACGAAGGAAGCGATCGAGGAGACGACTCATGATGAGTTCCTTCGAGCATGAAGAAATAAAGACGGTCTAACCACAGACAGTCAGTAGTTCCAAACGGGGCATCATTGACGAGCCGAAGTAAATCCTATTGGGACAGCTCTTTCGGTCAACACGTGATCGACGACTTGCGTTGTCCGATCCCCTGGATGGGGTGTGACTATGAAATTAGGCGAAGCCCAGCGGTTGCAACCGCTGGGCTTGGGGGCATTTCCCCTCGAATGCCTACTTCCGTAGTCACACCCCCCTGGATGTCAAGGCTCCGCCTGTTTGCAACTACTGTCGGTGTCCTCTGTGCCGCTGTGGGTAGCTGTATTTCGGTCTATTGTTTCCGAACCGATCGATAGGCGAACGATCAAGACTCTCGATGAGGCGAGTCCCACCACCGGGCTGGGATCGGGTACTGGCTCAGTTCCCGTCGGGAGAGGCACCGGACTGCCGTGGCATAGACCGCAGACCCGTACTGTTGTCGCGCCTCGGTCGGCGTCAGATCCTCGACACGTTTGTCGAGCAGCACGTCCCGATCGAGCGAAAGCCGTCGGCAACCCGTCGCTTGAGGTAGAGGCTTCAGTCTGACGAGGTGCCATTTGTCAGCGAAGAATCGACACTGGAGCGTGTCGCTGACGCGGACGGAGACGGGAGGAACGACCTTGGCAGGCTGGCAACTGATCTTGGGGGTCTTCTTCACTTTGCGAAGCAGCCCGCTCCGGGGGCAAACGTACCAGCGCATCCCCCACATCTCACGCAAAGGCTTACCGTAGGATCGGCCCCCCTCGCCATTACAGGGTACGCCGTCGACGAGGAGGACATTCCTGAAGACGTACTGTTCGACGTGGTCGCGGACGTGATCCTGCACGGGATTACTGCGGTCGATGTGGGCGCAGATTTCGGAGAAGACCTTGTCCCACGGCCTGCCGAGCTGCGAGTCGAGGTAGCGGCGTAGCGGCCCGAGGTGTTCGTTGAGGTATTTGCATCCGCCCTGCCAGCGTGCCTTGATGCCTTCGCGTCGGGGCGGGCCGTCCTCGCCGTAGCCCTTCAGTTTTTTGCCATACCCTTTGGGCTTGATCCAGGCACCGCCTTTGTGCCGTGGTCGTTCGACGATCACTTTCGCCATGTCGGAACGCATCGAAATCCTCGCCCGAGCCGGTGTGGTTCAGGAGGGGGACACCGATGACGAAACGGAGGTTCGGGCCGGGGTGGCCTCCTCCTTCATCCGCCCGAGGTGCCGTTCGACAGCCGCGAGGAACTCCTTGCTCAGTCGATAGGGGCACCTTCGCACCCGGTCGTGGTATCCGAGAGTGGCCCTCAGCGAGAGGGGTTTCAGGGGGTACTCGAGGAACCCCTCCAGGTGCCGATAGGGCGTCTCGATCGGCCACATCGAGGCGGCGACCTCGTAGCGCTCGCCTCGCGCGCCCCAGGCCGCCTTCGGCCAGCGGGACTCGTCGCGCAACCTCGTCGCCGTCCCCTGCGCCGTCCCCGGAGACCGCAACCGCGAGCCGACCCACTCGGCGACAGCGGCACACACGGCGTTGCCGACGAGACGCCAGCGAATACTGGGGCCGCGTTTCCCTTCCGTCGCATCGGCCCTCGTCCAGTCGGCGGGGAACCCCTGCAAGCGCTCGGCGTCGCGGATGTCGATCGTGCCCAGGAACGACTTCGCCGGGATCCAGACGGCGGGCGGCGACGGGATGCCAAGCCCCGACCCGCCCTTGATGGGGGGGACCGAACTCGCCGCCCACCCCACGCCGCGCAACCCCTCTGTCCAGTAGAAGCCGTACCAGAGCGCTGGATCGACGTGCGTGAGCCGATCGTCCACCGGGCAGGTGCCGAACTCGTCCGCGAACAGGACGGCGCGCGGGTCCTCCGTCGCCGAGGCGAGGAGCAGGACACGCGGCCTCCGCTGCGGCAGGCCGAAGGATCGGCTGTCCACGACGCGGTAGGCCCAGGCGAAGCCGAGTTCTTCGAGCCGGCGCGTCAGGACGGACATCGCCCGGCCACGATCCAGGCTGAGCATGAAGGGGACGTTCTCGACGAGCAGCCAGCGCGGGAGCCGACCTTTGCCCGCGCGGAGTAAACCGAAGAGCGCCTCGACGACGCCGGATTTGTGCCCGCCGATCCCCTTCTTTCCCCCCGCCTGGCTGAGATCCTGGCACGGAAAGCCGGCCGTCACGATGTCCGCGTCGGGGAGCGCGACGAGCATTCGGATGTCGCTCTCGAGAGAGCATCCGGGGAATCGCTCCGACAGAACCGCGCGGGCCGGTTCGTCGATCTCGCACAACATCGTCGGTCGATGCCCGGCCCGGTGCAGGCCAAGCTCCAGTCCCCCGATGCCCGCGAACAGGCCGACGCCCGACAGGGAGACCTCAGCCACGCTCACTCCTCCGCAGCAGCTCCCGCACGAGGACAAAGGCCAGCTTGCAAGGCACCGCGTTGCCGATGACCTCCTGCAAGGCTCGGCGTCGCAGGTCGCCGAACCGGAAGGAGTCGGGGAAGAACTGGACGCGGGCCGCCTCATGCGGGGTCAGCGTCCGGCGGCGGAGCGGGTGGACGAATCGCCCCTGCCCGGTGCAGCCGAACCCGCGCGTGATCGTCGGGGCCGGCTCGTCCCAACGCATCCGCCCGTAGACGGCCTGGTAGGCGTGCGGCTTCAGCCGATGGCAATCGGGCCGCTGGGCGTCGGGCAGGTCGTGCAGGTCGTGGTCGAAGAGGTAGTCGATTCGTGTTACGTTCGCGCCTTGGTGCCTCGAGGCGGTGTCGAAGATCGTCCCCCCCGGCACGTCGAGGAGGTCCGCGATGGCCCACCCGACCGGACGAGGCGGACAGCCATACCCGGCGTGCAGTCGGGCGAAGTCGATCTCGACGAAGCGAGACCCGATCAGGAAGTGCCGACGACGCATCTGGGGCACGCCGAGACGTGCGCCATCGAGGACGCCGGACGACACTCGGTAGCCCAGCGCCAGCAGCCGCGCCGCCGTCCGGCGCACGACATCGCCCCTGTCGTGCCGGACGCCGGGGACGTTCTCGATGACGACGTGGTCCGGCTCCAAGACCTCGGCGCACCGGGCCATGCGTGCGTAGAGGTCGTTCTTCGGATCCTCGCGGCGGGTGTGGTTGTTCAGGTCCGAATTGCCCTGACAGGGCGGCCCCCCGACGAGCAGATCGATCGGCCCGACCTCCGCGCGCCAGCGCCGCTCCGAACTCGTCAGCGCATCCCCCACGTCGCCATCGAACAGCGCCTCGACCGGCTCCGCCCGTGCGACGCGCGGGCGGAAGTTCTCGCGGAAGACTCCCAGCGCCGTCTCGTTGGAGTCGATGGCGAGAGCCACCTCGGGCCTCATCTCGAGGGAACGCGCCGCCTCGCCCACGCCCAGGCTCATCCCGCCGCAGCCGCTGAAGATGTCCGCCGTCCGCAGGCCACGCCCCGTCGGCTCGGACGGCCTCGTCGCCGACCGCAGCCAGGCGAGGTCGGTCGAGGCTCCAAGGTCCGCGCCGTCGAGAACAAAGGATATCGGCTCGACCACCTCATCGACCATGCGTCGGCTCCGATCTGTGCGTTGACCATCACCGGGTCCATCTTATTACATTGGTGAGCGAGTCGATCGGGTGAGGTCTTTCCCCCACCGGAGAGTACATCTCACTCCGACGCTTGCCGTCTGGCGCTTCGCGGATATGCTGCTGAAGGTAGAGCCGCGAATACGCGGCCGCGCTCCATGCCACCTCGAGTCGAACCATGAAACCTCTCCAAGTCCTCACCTGGGTCGGCTGCTGCCTCGTCCTCATCGGAGCGACCGGCTGCAGGGGATCCGACAAACCGCGTGTCGCCTTCATCACGAACAACCCCGATCCGTTCTGGACGATCGCCGAGGCTGGGGCCAAGAAGGCCGCCGACGAGTCCGGGGTCGAACTCTTATTCCGCAAGACGGACCCCGGCACCGCTGCGAAGCAGAAGGAAGAGATCGACGCGGCGCTCAACCAGGGCGTCAAGGCGATGGCCGTGAGCGTACTCGACCCCAAGACGCAGAGCGGCTTCCTCGACGAGGTCGCGGCGAAGGTTCCGCTCATCTGCCAAGACAACGACGCGCCCAACACCAAGCGCCTGGCCTACATCGGCACCGACAACTACGCGGCCGGGCGCGCCGCCGGTCGCCTCGTCAAGGAGGCGCTAGGCGAAGCGGGCGGCACTGTCGTGATCTTCGTCGGCACCCTCGAGTCACTCAACGCCCGCCAGCGCCGCCAGGGAGTTATTGATGAGATCGCAGATCGCAAGGCACCTGCCGACATCACCGAATTTACTAACGCGCCCGATGGCGAGAAGTTCGGCAACTTCACTTTCTACAAGGAAACGTTCGTCGATCAGCCCGAAGGCTCCAAGCGCGCCAAGGAAAACGCCGAGAACGCCCTCAACCGGATCCCTGCCGACACCAACCTCTGCATGGTCGGCCTCTACGCCTACAATCCGCCCGCCATCCTGTCCGCCGCATCCGACCTCAAGGACGAAGCACGTCGCAAGCGAATCAAAATAATCGGCTTCGACGAACACCCCAAGACGCTCGAGGGCATCCGCGATGGCACCGTCCACGCCACCGTCGTGCAGGACCCCTTCGGCTTCGGCTACGAGGCCGTCAAGATGATGGCCGCCCTCGCCAAGGGCGACGAGACGGTCCTGCCGAAGGACCGCATCAAATTCATCCCCTACCGCGTCATCGTCAAGGAGGCCATCGATGTCAAAGGCGAGAAGCGTCTCGGCGTCGAGGCGTTCAGCAGGGAGCTGAACGAGAGGCTGGGGAAGTAATCCCGTAGGGTGGGTCGAGCGAAGCGAGGCCCACCAGCACTTCACTTGCTCCAACCTTACCAATGACGCCGAGGGCTGGTGGTGGGCCTCG
>JANXSH010001162.1 GCA_025356615.1 Planctomycetia bacterium
CTTCACCCTTTACTTGACATCGAGGGTTGGTGGTGGGCCTCGCTCCGCTCGACCCACCCTACCTCCTTCGTTCAACGGTATTGCAGCTAAACGATCTCCTCACTGCTGAAGATAACGGAACAGGTCGCGCAATTCCTGCGGGCGAAGGCTCTTCAACAAGTTTTCGGGCATCAGCGACACTGCCGACTCCTGCATCGACTCGACGCGATCCCGAGCAACGGTCTTGCGCTCGTTGTTGGCCATCACGAGCGTGACTTGCCCGGTCGTCTGCTCCGCGAGAAGCCCCGTCAACACCCGGCCGTCTTTCGTCTGCACGACGTAACTCAGGTACTCTTTGCGGATGACCGCGTTCGGATCGACGATGTGGATCAAGAGCCAGTCGCGGTCCTTGCGGGTGGTATGCGTCAGGTCCGGGCCGACCATGTGGCCCTCGCCGAACAGGCGGTGACAGGAGGCACAATGTTTGCCGAACACCGCCTTGCCGTGGACAGTGTCTCCCCCGCCGGCGCGTAGGTCGTTGTTCAGGCGACGCACCTCGGCCAGCTTTTCGCCCGGCGTGGCCGACTGGACGGCCCCCCAGTGCTTGCGGACCAGACGACTCAACTCCGGTTCACGGTGCAAGGCCAGTTGTCGGAGCTGCTCGGGCGTCACGTCCTTCGCCTCGATCTTCTTGGCATCGATGGCCCGGAGGAAGGCGAGCGCCCAGCCTGGGCGACTCGAGAGCACGTCGCGCGACTGATCGCGCAGTCGGCCACTCAGGCGCGGATAGTGGCGCACCAGCTCGACGCCTACCTCCTCCTGGGTGAAGCGCGGCAGGGCATCCAGGGCGGCGAGGCGCACCGCTTCGGGGTCCGTCCCTGCCACCAGTTTCACCAAGGGGCCGGCGCACTCGGGCCGACCGATCTCCCCAAGGCAGCGCAACAGGGGAACGCGCACCGAGACCGGCACGCGCGGATCGGTGGCAAGGGCCAAAGCTCGACGATGGGCGGTCTTGTCGCCGAGGCGCATCATCAACCGGATCAAGTTTATGTCCTGGGTGTCCTCCTTCCATAGCCCGGCGAGGGCCGTTTCGAGAGCGACGGAAGGCTTACCCGCGTCTCGGGGTCGATCGCGAAGCCCCTCGTCGAGGGCGACGAGCAGCCGATCGCGTTCACCGGCGGAAGGAGCCGAAACGAGCAAGCGGGCGCACCCCGTCAGGCTCGGGGACGTTCCTTCCGCCGCCAGGCGGCGCATCAGGCGGGGCAGGATCGTCTGCCGCGCGAGCGAGGACTTCCACGCCTCCTTCGTCTCGAATAGGCTTACCACGTCGTTCATCGAGGTGATGGCGTGCCGTTCCACCGCCCACCACAGGAGCAAGGGAATGTGCGGGTCTCCCCCGTCCTTATCACCCAGTACGAGGTGACGCACGATCGGCAGTCCGACGGCGGGCGGCAGGCGCTTCGCCGAACTCGCCAGTTGGCTCCGAACCGTGACATCCGGTTCCTTGCCTGCCAACTCGATCAGCCGTCGTGCGAGGGCCGGGGAGACGGTGCCCTCGTCGCCGAGGAAGCGAACGGCCCAGCGGCGGAGGTGGGCGCTGCGATGCCCGAGTACCTCGGTGGCGAAGCCCTCGCTGAATCCACCGCTGACGTACAGCGCCCACAACGCCTCGAGGGCGAGTTGCGCATCCTTGCTGTCCCGCACCAGCGTGCGGAGCGGGAAGATCACCTCGGGGTCGCGTCGGTCCGCGAGGATGCGACGGGCCTTGCGGACGTACCAGTCGTTCGGGTGGGTCAGTAGGGCCAACAACTTCTCGCGGGGCAACGTACTCAGGTCTCCGCCCGCATAAGCTCTCGTGCCCTTTGCCTCGATCTTGTAGATCCGGCCATTGCTACGGTCCCACTCCGCGTCCGGGTCCGGGTGAGCCATCCGCTTGTCGTGCCAGTCGGCGACGTAGACCGAGCCGTCCGGCCCGAGCGCCACGTCGCTCGGAGCGAACCAGGTGTCGTTGGACACCAGCAGTTCTCCCGCGTGGCGCGAGCGTAACGTCGAGCCGTGTGGCTCGACATCGTGCCAGTAGACGTTGTGGCCGAGCAGGTCGGCGGCGACGTAGCGATCCCGGAAGGCGGGGGGGAACGAATCGCCGCGATAGAAGATTCCCCCTACCGTAACGTGTCCGCCGCGAAAATTGCGGTGCGGGACGTGGTCGAAGTAGCCGTAGGCGTGGGGGTTGTGCAGCGGGCCGTGCTTGCCGAACGACTTCCAGTAGTAACCGCCCTGCACGCCGTGCAGCATGGTGAAGCCGCCGACGTTGGTGCTGTAGGCCAGGTTGCCGTGCCGGTCGAAATCCAGACCCCAGGAGTTGCCGCCCCCCTCGCAGAACAACTCGAAGGCGTGAGTGAGCGGGTGGTAGCGCCACACGCCTTGCTGGAACTCGATGCCGCGCACGTTCGCCGTCACCGTACTCCCCTGGCAGCCGTACAGCCAGCCGTCCGGCCCCCAGGTGAGGGAGTTGGCGACCGAGTGCGCGTCCTCCATGCCGAATCCGCGAAGCAGGACGACGGGATCGCCGTCGGGGACATCCTCCCCGGCGCGGACGGGGTAGAAGAGCAAGTACGGCGTCTGGAGGACGAAGACGCCGCCGTGACCGAAGGCGAAGCCGCTGGCCAGATTCAGGCCGGCCACGAAGTCCTTCGCCTTTCGGGCGCGACCGTTCTCGTCCAGGTCGTCGAGGATGGTGATCCGGTCGGCTCCCTTCGGGCCGAATGGTGGGGGTTCGGGGACGCGATCATAGACGGTGCGAGAGAACCGATCGACTTTCACTCGCGCGAGGCCCGCCGGGTTGGGGTATTGGAGGTACTGGATGACCCAGAGCCGGCCACGGTCGTCGAAATCGATCGCCACCGGCTGCCGCACGAGTGGTTCGGCCGCGACCAGCTTCACCCGAAAGGGAGGCGCGATGGTCATCCGCTTCGGCGCGTCAGCGGGCTTGTACCCCTGGGCCGTCAGGTAGCCGAGGGCCACGAAGCCCAGCATACAGACCACCGCAAAGAGGTGACGCATCAGAACGCCTCCT
>JANXSH010001167.1 GCA_025356615.1 Planctomycetia bacterium
CGGTGACGCCCCGCATCCCTTCGCGGCCGGGCAGGAGATCCTTGATGCGGTCCCAGTCTTCGTCGCGGATGGCGTGGCGGTGGTACATGGCTTCCTCGGTGTCTGGGCTATTCCCTCCTCAATTATTCGGGCTTCTTTTACGATTGTCCACACGACCTAGACAATGGGGTCCACTGTAGGGGGACGGCTCGCCTCGGACACTGGCAAGAGCGCCCACGATCGCTACTTGGCGGTCTTCCAACTGCTTCAGCGCCGGGACAAGATGCTGGCGGAAGCGTTCAATGGATTGCGCCGCTCGACAGCTTGGCGGCAATTGGCGGTCATTCGCTCTCGAGGGTTGTTGACTGAGGAGGAGTTTGCTAGCTTCAGTTCCGAGACGCGCGGTGCGGTGCAGGTTTTCTCGGGAGCGTGACTGGCCGAACCAGACGCAGGTGCGATTCTTGCCACTCGCCATCTCGTCCCCGATAGAAGGAGGATTCGCCATGAATGTCAGCGAAGAGACGATCGAGGCCACGCTCGACTCGAACGGTCAGCTGCGACTGACACACCAGCCGCAGATGTCGCCCGGCCCCGTGCGAGTGACCATCCGTGCCGGCGCGGCAGGTGGGCCACGGCGCGACATTGCGGACGTGATCCGGGAGATCGCAGCCGAACAGCGTTCCCGTGGCTTCCCTGGGCGGTCGGCGGCGGACCTGCGAGGCGAAGACGGCGCTCGCCTGGCCGAGGACGCCGAGCGGGACCAGGAACTGGATGCCGCGCGCTGCGGAGCCTCGCCGAGGAGGGCGTGAGTGCTGTACTACCTGGACACCGTGATCGTCATCTACGCCGTCGAGGGCAACCCAACCGACCAGCAACGGGCGTCGAATCATCTCGCCGCGCTCGAACAGGCCGGCCATCGATTCGCGATCAGCGAGCTGACCCGCACGGAAGGCTACGACGACGACGCGCTGAATGCTGATTGACCGGCAAGGCGCTTATCGCGACTTGGACCGAGAGACCGGAAAGTTGTGGACAAGGGGTGCCATTTCGCGATTGCATCCGCCTCGTTCACGCTATACTCTATAGATTAGAGGCATTCGTGCCTTCCCTCCTGCCTTCCCCTACCTTCCGGCGAGGATGCTCGTGATCCGCGCTTCTCTTACTGTCGCTGTCCTCCTCGTGACCGCCTCGGCGGTTCGCGCCGACTCGGTGCCGTCGTTCGTCAACGACATCATCCCCATCCTGACGCGCTACGGCTGTAGCCAGGGGTCGTGCCACGGCAAGGGGGTGGGCCAGAACGGGTTCCGCCTCTCGCTGCGCGGGTACGCCCCGGAGCAGGACCACGAATGGCTCACGCGGGAATACTTCTCTCGGCGAATCGATGTCGCCGACCCCGAGAGCAGCACCCTCCTTCGCAAGACGAGCGGCCTCGCCACGCATGAGGGCGGCAAGCTCTTCGGCAAGGAGAGCAAAGCCTACGGCCTCCTCCTCGCCTGGATCCGCGCGGGTGCGCCCGGCCCCGGCAAGGCCGACGCGACCTTGAAGGACATCCGCCTCCGACCCGATCGCCTCACCCTCGCGCCCGGCACGTCCGCCGACCTCAAGGTCGAGGCGACGTTTAGCGACGGCAGTACGCGCGACGTGACCTGGCTGTGCCGGTTCGAGTCGAACGACCCCGGACAGGCCGAGATCGACCTTTTGGGCAAGGTCCGGGTCCGCCGACACGGCGAGACGGCCGTCCGCGCCTCGTTCCAGACCGGCGTCGCCGTCGCGGTCGTCACGTCGGCCCGACCCAAGGCGATCGACCCGAAACACTTCGCGATCAAGAATAACGTCGTCGATGAACACGTCTTCGCCAAGCTACGCGACCTGCGCATCGAGCCGTCGGGACTCTGTTCCGACGCCGAGTTCATGCGTCGCGCCCACCTCGATACCATCGGCGTGTTGCCGACCCCCGCCGAGGTGCAAGCGTTCCTCGCGGACGCCTCCGCCGACAAGCGGAAGAAGCTCGTCGATGCCCTCCTCGCCCGCCCCGAGTTCAACGACTACTGGGCGCTGTTCCTGAGTGACTTGCTCCAGAATCGCAAGGAGCGCGACCATGACGTGCGCGGCGTCAAGGGCGTGCGCGACTTCCACTCGTGGATCCGCAAGCAGGTGGCCGACAAGCGCGGCTGGGACCAGGTCGCGCGGGATGTCCTCCTCTCGAGCGGCAAAAGTGATACCAACGCCGCCATCGGCTACTACATCGTCACCGTGGGCGAACACGGCGACCCGACGAAATCGGAAGTCGTCGATTCCGTCGCCCAGGCGTTCCTCGGCACACGCATCGGCTGTGCCCGTTGCCACAACCACCCGCTGGAGCGCTACACGCAGGACGATTTCTACCACTTCGCCGGGTTCTTCTCGCGCGTCAAGCTCGACCGGCAGGAGTCGAAGAAGGGGCCGACGACGCTCCGCATCGCGGGCACCGACGGCAAGGAGCCGCACCTTGCCAAGGAGAAGGTCGGCGTCCAGCAGCCGAGGACGAACGTCTTCCTCGCGCCGCGCCCTCTCGACCGCTCCGTCGTCGCCCCCTTCAAACCGGGCGACGACCCGCGCCTGCCGCTCGTCAACTGGATCGTCGATCCGAAGAACGAACACTTCTCCGGCTCGATGGTCAACCGCATCTGGAAGCACTACCTCGGCGTCGGCCTCGTCGAGCCGGTCGATGACCTCCGGGCGAGCAACCCGCCGTCGAACCCCGAACTCTGGAAGGCGCTCAACCGGGACTTCGTCAAGAACAAGTTCGACATGCGATCGCTCATGCGGCTCATCCTGAACTCGCGGACGTATCAGCTGAGTTCGACGACCACGCCGGATAACGCGGCGGACAACCGGTTCTATTCGCACTACGTCGTCCGCCGTCTCCCCGCCGAGGTGCTGCTCGACGCCGTCAGCAGCGCGACCGGCGAGCCGGAGAAGTTCCCCGGTTACCCCCTCGGGCTGCGGGCGGTGCAGCTTCCCGATCCCGGCCTGAAGTCGTACTTCCTCGAACTGTTCGGCCGGTCCGACCGCGTGACGGCCTGCGCCTGCGAACGCAGCGGCGAGGTGACGTTGCCGCAACTGTTGCACGTCCAGAATAGCGAAGGACTCGTCGCCAAGGTCCGCAGCGGCCAGGGCCGACTCATGAAACTGGTCCGCGACAAGAAGGGCGACGACGCGATCATCGAGGAGCTGTTCCTCGTCACGCTGTCGAGACTGCCGACCGCCGCGAACCTCGCGGCGGCGCGAGAGTCGCTGAAAGACGCGACGAGTCGCGACGAGGCGTTCCAGGATCTGTTCTGGGCGCTGATGAATACGAAAGAGTTCTCGTTCAATCATTGAGGTGATGCGATGGGGACCGAAACGATGGGACGAGTATTGGTGACGGCGCGGATCGAGAACATGAGCGACCTTCATGCCGTGCAATTGGGTGTATTAACGTCCGACCAGGTGCGATTCGTCGAGGTCGCCGATGCCCTCGTCGATACCGGAGCTTCCACGCTATCCTTGCCGACGCGCATGATCGCACTCCTGGGGCTTAACTTCCTTCGGACGCAGCGGGTGCGGGCGGCGACAGGCTCAGGACAGACACAGGTCTACGGGACCGTGAGGCTCACGATTCAGGGCCGTGCGTGTCCCACCGATGTCCTCGAAGTGCCCGATGATTGCCCGGTTCTCATCGGTCAGATTCCTCTCGAGGCGATGGACTGGGTCGTCGATCTGACGGGCCGACAACTTATCGGTAATCCCGCCCACGGCGGAGAACTGATCTACGAACTCTACTGACACAGCGGAGATTCCCATGCTCGACATCTTCTTCGGAAACCGCGACAGACGCTGCGACGGCGTCTCCCGCCGGGACTTCCTCCGCGTCGGTGCCCTCGGCAGCCTCGCCCTGCCGACGCTGCTCCAGGCGGCGGAAGCGCCGGCGAAGAAGAACAAGAACCGCGCGAAGTCGGTCCTCCTCGTCTACCTCGGCGGTGGCCTGTCGCACCACGACAGCTTCGACCCCAAGCCGGACGCCCCGGCGGAAGTGCGCGGCAAGTATTCGGCCATCTCGACGAGCGTCTCGGGGCTTCGGGTCAGCGAGATGATGCCGCGCATGGCGAAGACGATGCACAAGGTCGCGCTCGTCCGCTCCGGCGAACACAACAACGACCACCACGAGACGGCGACCAACTGGGTCATGTCGGGGCGGTTCGGCTCGGCCTTCGGCGACTTCCCCGCGATGGGCGCGGTCGTCGCCCACGAGATGGGCTTCACCGGCAGGCTGCCGCCCTACGTCGCGGTGCCGCGCAACCCCTCGTTCACCTGGGAGCTGGGCCGGAGCGCCTTCCTCGGCGGGCGCTACGAGTCGTTCAAGACCGGCGACCCCAACGCGCCGGGCTTCAAGGTGCAAGATGTCAGCCCCGCCGTGGCGCTCGACGCCAAGCGCGCGGCCCGCC
>JANXSH010001181.1 GCA_025356615.1 Planctomycetia bacterium
CGGAGGCGTGTCTCTGAGCGTCACGTCCCCTATTGGCGGCATTGCTCCCCCCTCTCCCTGCGGGAGAGGGGGGCTGGGGGGGGTAAGGTCTTGCTCCCCCCTCTCCCTGCGGGAGAGGGGGGTTGGGGGGTGAGGTCTCGCGCTACCGAGGCAGCATCCGTTACAGTAGAACTATCCAAACCAGGCTCCGTTTTTCCTCCTCGGGCCATGCCATTCCTGGTACAGTGATCGTAAGCCCTCAAGGACATCCTCTCCCGGATCTCTCCCATGAGTAGCACCCAACCTCCGGTCTCACCTGGAATCGCAGACCTTTGCTTTCGCTTCCAGTCGGCCTTCGATTCCGGGCAATGTCCCGGCATCGAGGTGTTCTTGCAAGAGACCCCTCTCGAGGAACGCTGCGCCGCGCTCCGCGCACTCCTCGAGGTCGAATGGGCGTGCCGACGGAAGAGAGGCGAGTCGATCGACGACGAGGAGTACGGAAGGCGATTCCCGCAGCAAGCCGGGAGCATCCGCGAGTGGATCTACGCAACCGATGTGCCGGTGAACCGTTCGCCCCGCGTCGTTGGAATCGAACTCCCCGGCTACGAGATCATCCGAGAACTCGGTCGTGGCGGCATGGGTGTCGTGTTCGAGGCACTCGATTCCCGGCTCAAGCGGCACGTCGCGGTCAAGATGATTCTCAGCGCCGACCTGGCCGATTCCCAGGAACTCGAACGCTTCCAGCGTGAAGCGGAGGTAACGGCGCGGCTGGCCCATGAGGGCGTCGTCCAGATACATCATGTCGGATCGCATCAGGGCCGGCCGTTCCTCGTGATGGAACTCGTCGAGGGCGGCAGTCTAGCGAGCAAACTCCGGGGCAAGCCCGTGCCGGCGAAGCAAGTGGCGACGATCGCCTCCCAGCTCGCCCGCGCTGTCGATGCCGCCCACACAGCGGGCATCATTCACCGAGACCTGAAGCCGGGCAACATCTTCGTCGGGGCGGGCTGGAAGTTGAAGGTCGGCGACTTCGGCCTGGCCCGCCGGCTCGACGAGCCGGGCCAGACTCGCACCGGGGCGGTCCTCGGCACCCCGGCTTACATGGCTCCTGAGCAGGCGATGGGCCGAAAGGACATCGGCCTGACTGCCGATGTCTGGTCCCTCGGGGCGATCACCTACGAATTACTCACCGGCAAACCGCCCTTCACCGGCGGATCGATGATGGACATCCTCGAAGCGGTCATCCATCGCGATCCGCGCCACCCGTCGGCGATCAACCCCAAGGCCAACGCTGACTTGTCGGTCATTGCGCTGAAGTGTCTCGAAAAAGATCCGAACCGACGGTACGCCTCGGCAGGCGACCTCGCCGAGGATCTGGAGCGATTCCTCCGCCATGAGCCGATCCGCGCTCGCCCTGCGGGGATGATGGAACGCCTCTGGAAAAACGTCCGCCGCGCCCCCTCGCGCGCGGGCCTGATCGGCCTGGCGATGCTGGCCGTGGTCCTCCTCGTCCTCGGGGGGTACTTCGCCCGCCAGGCCAACTGGCTGCAAGGACTGAAGACGAGCCTGACGGAAACGCGCAACGCCGAGACCGAACAGCGCCGCCTCGAGGACGAGCAGCGCCTGAGCGATGAAGCCGAGGCCGCTCGGCGGATAGCCGAATCGAATCGTCGCGCCGCCTACGAGTTGGACCTACTCCGTCAGGGAGTCCAGTGGGCATGTGCCCCGGACGAGGCGCGACAGCGACTCGAAGATCCGGCGATCTGCCCGGTCGATCTCCGCGACGTGCGGCATCAGCGATTGTTGACGCTGTGCCGCCGACCGGCGACTCTGATTCCCGAGCCGACCCCGCTGACGGAGTCGGCCCGCGCAGCGATGGCAGGCTCAGGCGTGTTCCTCAGCCCCGACGGCAAGGTGATGGCGCGGGGCACGTTTCCACCTGCGGCTCGAGTAGCAAGGCACATGGGGAACCAAGAGTTCCACCTCGAACTGGTCGATTTGGAGACGGGTCGTGTCCTCCATCGGTTGGGTACATTTCCCAACCAGAGCCAACTCGACAACCAGGTCGCTTTCAGCGCCGACGGTCGGACTCTCGCCATGGCGATTCCGCCCAAGCCGGGTGGGTTCGGCGGCGGCAACGCCTTCGGCCCCGACAAGCAATGGGAGGTGCAACTCTGGGACGTTGCGACCGGCAAGGAAGGAAACAGGTTCCCACTCGTCGCAGGCGCGTGCCAACGTCTCGCGTTCCGTCCGGGAAGCACGGAACTGGTTGTGTTATCGACCGACTCCACACGCGGAGTGGATCTACTGGAGCTGCGGAAGAAGGGGCTATTCGGCCAGGCTCCCTCGCGGCTCACGCTGTATGACACGCGCACGGGAGACGACCGAAAACTGTCCGGCAAGGACGATCAACAGATCACACTCATCGAATTCTCCGCCGACGGCAGCCGGATGGTCACGGCAGGGCAACGAGTCGATGACGAACGCAAGTCCACGGGCACCTTTGCCGTCTACGACATGAAAACCAGGGAGAAGATCCTCGACGGGCGCGACACCGATACCCAACAGGCGTATACCGCTATTGCTATCTCGCCGGACGGCAAGACGATCGCCTACCCCGCGAAGGGGATCCAACTCCTGGATGTCAAGACGCGCAAACTCGGCCCGACCCTCGAATTCGAGCGCGAAACCTTCGGCGGGATCTCCTCGAATGTCCCCCAGTACGGCACGACGCACTTGATGTTCGACCGCCAAGGAAAACGACTCGCGGTCGGCAACGTAATGGGGGCTGTCAAGGTCTTCGACCTGCCAGCTGGCAAGCAGAGTCTCAGCTACGGACACCAGGGCGCGATCAAATCACTCGTGTTCACCCCGAATGGTGAGGAACTCCTGTCCGCCGCGACGACGACCGGTGTGTCCCCGTTCGGAGGCGTTAACTCCCAGTTACCTGTTCGTCGGAGGAACCTGAAATCAGGAAAGGAGAGGAATGTCCTCGCCAAGCCCAGGAACATTCGCTGCATCGTTGCAAGTCCCGACGGGAAAACCATCGCAGCAGGCACCGAAGAATGGTCCGACGGTCGCCTCTTAGGATGTATCCAGTTGTTCGATGTTTCGGGGAAGGAACTGGCGATCCGGGAGGCTCATGCCGGCGGGGTTCGAGGGCTGGCCTACAGCCCCGATGGCAAGAGACTCGCTTCGTGCGGTTTGGCGAAGGCACAGACAGACGGTTTTACACAGTCGGCTCTCTCGGGCTTCTCCTCGAGCGAGATCAAGGTCTGGCCCGTCGATCCTCTGGGCTTTGCAGGCGCTCCGACTGTAGTCGGCCAATTGGAGATGCGCCTCGGTCAGAGGAATAATATCATCACGGCCCTGACGTTCGATTCCAGCGGCACCAACCTGGCTTACGCCACAGACAGCGGGGTGTATCTCTGGGACTTCGCGAAGAGGGAAAGTACCGCCCTGATCTCTGAATCGGCCCTCTCCTCGTTCGAGCCGACGCAGCGAGTCCACACACTCACCTTCTCCCAGGACGGCCGACTCCTCGCCGCCGGCGGGGCCGGGCGCGAGCAGTCGATCAAGGCGATCGGACCCCAGGAGACGACCGGCGGCGAGATCCGCCTGATCGACACGCGCGCGAAAAGGGAACTGCTCACCTTCAAAGGCCATACCCGAGCCGTCCACTGGCTCGCCTTCGCGGAGGACGGACGAACACTCGCCTCGGCAGGGTCATCCGGTGAGCCTGGCAGCGCGGTCGAGCGGCGCGAGTGGGATACAGGGAAGGTGGTCGATCGCCTGAATGCGACGAAGCCGTGAGACCACTCGAGGCCGATGACGGGGGAGTTGGGCCTCCTCTGGCGTCGATGCGAGGTGACTCCTTGGGGTTCCTAGTATTCCCGACAGGGGTCGAACCTGTAACCTTCAGCTTCGGAGCCGTTCCGGGACACGCTCGTCTCGTTCCAGAAGTCCTTACGTGGACTAGATTAGCGTCTGGTGTCGATCGTCGCAAGGGGTCTTGCGATCGTCGCCGTAAGTCGTTGAACGGCAACGAGCGAAACGGGTACGAGTGGTACAGATGGTACGCCGTACCACTTTTTCGACGGCCCGATCGGCACCGCGTCGCCAGTGGCAGGCAGAGCTACAATGATCCCGTCCCCCGCCCCACCCCTCGGAATCCAGCATGTTCATCGACCTGACCCGCGCCGAGGTCGAGCGCGCCGCCCTCCTCACGCCCGGTCGCGGGAAGGCGACCGGGCAATCGGCCCCCCCCGTGGACGACGAGGCAGCGTCGGCAACTCCGACCCGATCGGAGCCGGGGCCGAGCGGGCCTTGTCGCCCTTGCCCGTGACTCCTTGCCGACGAGGCACGCCGCGTATACGTTGGGCGGTGGCCCCGCACGGAAACGGGGCCACCGCCCACCGAGTCCCATCATGCGAAGCCTGGCCCTGTTTACCGTACTCCTCGTCATCTTCTCTGGATGCGAGGATCCCAAGCCGAAGTCGAAGGTCGTCAAGCAGCCGTCCGGTCAACCGGACGGGCAGGCCGCCGCGAAGCGGATCATCGAACAGTCGCAGGCCGAGTCGAAGCGCGTCGTCCGCAAAGAGGCCGAGCCGAAGCCGGTCGTCCCCAAAACCCAACGGCTCGATCCGCTCTCGCTCGAAGCCGGACAGGCGGGCGTCTTCGAGGAAGGGACCGCGTGGCGGCTCGTTCGACTCATCGAGGAGGGCGGGACGATGGCCTTCTTCATCCACACGTCCGGCAAATCGACCGCCTGGATTGCGATAGACATCCTGTCGCCCCGGATCGAAATCAAGAAGTCGCCGACCGACCCGGAGGCCAAGGATAGTTTCTTGTTGGGCACATGGCGGGTGAAGGAGAAGAAGAGTATACGGGGGACCGACATTTTCACTCTGGTCGATTCCGTCGAGAAGGACGAGTCCGACGAAGGGCCGAAAGAGAAGAAGCCGACCCTGAAGGACGTGGAGAGGGAGGTCGTCGGGTTGGGCTACTACAAGAGCGAAAAAGAGGCGGCCACGCACAAAAAGAAGGCGCTCGCCCTGCTCGTGGAGATGATCGACGATTGCGGACCCGACAGGGAGGGCCAAGTGCGGAAGGCCAGGCTCGCCTTCCGGTACATCTTCGTGAACAGCTACGGCCTCGGCGGAAGATCCATGCCCGGACTGCCCTTCGACGGGTTCGCCTTGCTCCGCAATCAGCGATTCCTTCCCGACGAATCCGGGGCGGAATATCGAGCCGCCGAGAACTGGAGGAAAGACCTCATCGCACGGGGGCGAAAAGAGGCGTTGCGGGACGCCGTGTTCAAGAATAAGCCATGAGTCCAAGGCGGACTCGACCATCGCGACGAGTCCGGGGACGCCGCGAGCCTTCACCTTCTCGGCCATGTCGATGAGCATCGGACTGACGCCGACGGCCTGGGCTGCCACCGTCCTGCTGTCCGGGGCTCGCGAGGTGGTTTTGCCCTCGCCGGAAGGAGAATCGTCGTTTTCTAGGCTTCCGATAGGTTGTGCCGAATTCGGCACAACCTTTCCGGCGTCTTGCGGTCGCCCTCGCCCGCCGACCCGACCGCCCTCCCGCTGGGCCTTGAGGGCGATGGCCTCCTGCTGTTTCTTGTACTCGACGCCGACCATCGCTCGTTGCCCCTTCTCGAGGTGGCGACGGTGGAGGTTGCCAGCGGTGGAACCGCGCACGAAAAAGGCAGCGCCTCGCACGACTACGAGGCGCTGCCCACGGGACGCATTCGGCTGAATGCTCGCCGGCGCGATATGCGCCGACGTGTCTTTATTCTACCCTCGAGCCGCGCCGAAATAATTCCGAGAATTCCGCCCTGCTCCTTTTGACTTCACCTTCAATATTGGCGTACTCTGTCTCACGCTCGACGACCAGCGGGCGGGGAGGCATCGATGTCCACACCGACGATAACGGTCCAGTTCCTCAAGATCCTCGAGGCGAGCCGTTGTTTCGGCGTCAGCCCCGAGTCGATTCGCGGCTTGATCCGGGAAGGCAAACTCAAGGGCTACCGGCCACTCAAAGGGCCGGCCGTCTTCGTCAGCGTTGTCGAACTCGAAGCGCACTTCGCCGCCTCCGCCGTCGCCGCGAAATAGGAGCCGCACCCAATGTCCGAATCGCCGTTCGACCCCAACGACCTGACCAGAGACGTTTCCGCGACCCTCGCCCGGCTCGCGGCCCGTGGCGCTGTGTTCACCCCGGCACGGGACGCCGACCGGTTCGACGCATCCCTGCCCGACGAGGGGTTCGGCCCCGACGATTCCCGGCTCGTCGTCGCCTGGCTCCACGGCCACGCCGGAGAGATAGCCGGCCACATCCGCGAGGTCCACGCCGCCTACGAGGACGCACTGGAGAGGCTGGACCACACCTCCGCCGACCACCCCGACTCCCGCCCCGAGATCGAGTCGGCACGGGCTCGCCTCGTGGAAATGAGACGCCGGATGTACCCGATCCCGGCCGACTACTCCCGCGTCGTGACGAGGGCGTTGCGGTTGCTCCAGCATCGGCCCGCGCCCGCGCGTCGGCGTTCGTCCGCGAGATCGACGAAGTAGAAAAGTGTCCCTGTCCGACGACCGTACCCCCAACAGAGGAATCATCATGCTGCTCATCGAAGACGGCCTCACCCTGGACGGCACCATCGAGGCCGCCGCCCCCTACCAGGCCCTTCATTTCCGCTTCCGCCCCGCGCTCGCGGAGGCCGTCTACGAGTTCATCCAGGGCCGCAAGGACACCGGCAGGCAGCGGCTCGCCGCGACGACCGCCATCCTCCACAAGCACCTCGTATCCTGGGACGTGACCGACGAGAGGGACGCGCCGGTCCCGATCACGCCCGAAGTCCTCAAGAGGGTGCCACGCACCCACCTCGACCAACTGCTCGACTACGTCACCGGCTACACGGACGCCGCTGCGTCGGCCTGATGCTCCGCCCCCGAGAGGACGAAGACATGATGGACGATCTCCAACACCGGTCGCTGGTCGATGCGCTTCGCGGCGTGTCGGAAGAGTCCGTGAAGCTCCGCGAGACGATGAGCAAGACGGAGCAGGCCGCCGAGCGCGCCGCCGAGCGGGCATCCCGTGGCGCACAGGGGGCCACTCCGTTTGGGGCGCAGGGCATGCCCGGCGGGGGCGGCATGGCCGGTGCCGGCATGAGGGGTGCCGGCGTGATGGCCGGGGCGATGGCCGGCATGACCATGCTCGAGAAGAGTCTCGGCGCGGCGTCGAGGGCGATGGATACGTACCGCAACGAGACGCTCAGCGGCGCGCAGAAGCTGAACAAGTTCGGGCGAGACATCCCGCTCATCGGCGGACTCGTCGGCAAACTCCAGGAGTTCGAGGAGGCGATGGCGGACACCGTCGGCAGGATCCGGCGGGCCGACAAGGCGTTCACGAAGGCCACGTTCGACCGGGGCCAGCGGGCGGAGTTGACCCACGCCCAGCAATCCGGGCTCGACGACATCAGCACGGCCGCGACGCGGGCCGACGCCTTTCGTGGTCTGACGCCGACGAAGCCGGGCACCTTCGACCGCTCCACCCTGGCGGGCGAGCAGAGGTTCGAGGCGGACTCGCGGATGCTGCCGTTCAAGGACGCCGAGAACCGCTCGGGTGCCCTCGCCGGGGCCGCGAGGCGCGACCAGCGGGACGCCCTGACCCGCGAGAACGAGACGCGGACGAGGGGCCGGGGACTCCGGTCGAAACTGGAGGACGCGGAGAAGCGCCAGGACATGGCCGTCTGGGGGGCGAACCGGCTCGGGGGCAAGGAGGACCGGGCCGGCCGGCACGAGGCCGGCCGGGCGGTCGAGACGGCCGCGCGCGACCTCGAGGCGAACAAGCTCGAGTTGGCCGAGCGCGTGGCGAAGTCGCGGGAGAAGACGCTGTCCCTCGCGCAGGCCGAGAGTGCGGCGATCAAGGACGGCATCGCCTCGCAGCGGGAGAGCCTGGCGATCCTCGACGCCAAGGCGCAGCGCATCCAGGCGAACTCGCGGCGGCTCGGAGGAATGAGCGTCATGGACCGGCAGCGAGGGCTGATGGCGGCGCGCATGGCCAAAAAGCACGGGTGGGACAAGGTCGCCCCGGAGATCCGCGGGCTGGCGGAGACCGTCGCCCCGGACTGGGCGAACAAGGAGAAGGACAAGTTCGGCGAGACCACGGCGGAACACAAGGCGCTCAAGAACGAGGGCTTCTTCGGCGACGACAAGGAGTCCGTCAAGGACATCCGGGGCGAGCAGGCCAAGGCCAAGGCCGAAATCACCGTGAACATGATCCTCGACGAGTCCGCCCTCGCCGACAAGGTCTTCGAGGCGTTCAAGGACGGGTTCGGGCGGGTCATCGCCGACATCGAGGCGAAGCAGAAGGCCCAGGAGTCGAACCGCAAGGCGGGCGAGCAGATCAAGCACGCGAACGAGCGGTGAGGCGTGGGATCGACTACTGGTCGAAAGGGTTCTGGTCCCCACCCGCGCCCTTGCGGACGGCCTTACGGATCGTGCGACCGAGGGACTCCAGGGCCGAGAGGATCGCCCCCGTGCAGAGGAGGACGGCGGACATGAGGAGGATTATCTGGCCTTGGATGTTGGCCACGGCGCGGGCCGTCGGGGTCATCTCGACGAAAGCCCCCAGGATGTGGGTGACGACGCAAAAAAGGAACGCCAGGATGCCGAGGAAGTAGATCAGGAGCCGCATGAGGGGGACGCCTTTTCGGTGCCGTAGCAGTAACGAGGTCGGGACTCAGGAGGAAAGGATACGCATGAACCACTTACCGACCAGCGACCGCCTCATCTTCCCGCGAGAGGTACGCCGTCACCTGCGACCGCGCCTCCCGCAGGGCCTCGAAACTCAGCAAGCCGCGACGGGGCGGGGCGTCCCCGGCAGCCTCGGCGGCGGCGAGGGCCGCCTGGGCGACCGGCGACTTCATGACCCTCACGCGGCCCCTCGTCTGGGAGTCGAGCGCCTCGGCGATGTGGAGGTCGTAGACCCGATCCAACTCCGCCACGTCCTCGACGGCACCCACGACCTCCGCGACGTGCGACGGGCTGGAGAGGAGTTCCGCCTGGCCGTGTTCCTCGAGGCGATCGCGGATCCCCTCGAGCTGCCGTCTCAGGGATCCCCGCTCCCGACTCGCGGCGAGGCAGACCTGGGACAGGATTTTCGGGACGGCCAGGACGACGGAAGTAAGCGACATTGGCGGACCCTCTGTATGAACGTGTTCGACTGCTACTACATTCTACCCCACCGACCCCTACTCAGCTAATGGAGTGACCGCAGCAATGGACATCGACGACCCGTTCGACCTGTTCCGAGGATTGGACCCCGACAAGGATCCCGACGAGGACACGGCTTCCCGGCTCCTGCAACTCGCCCTCGCGGAGGCGAAGTCGGCCGGACCCGACGCTACCGTCGGACCATCGGGTCACGTCGGCGCGATGTCCCGCTGGCGGTGGATGGCGGAACGCCATTGGGAATCGGCAATCCTGACCGTGATGACGGTCGCCGCGAAGGCCGTCGCCGCGAAGCTCGTGAAGGACGACCCGACGGGCGACACCGTCGCCGTCCCGGTCGGCGACTGCCGCACCTTCGACACGATGCACGACCTCGTCCGGGAATCGAACGTCTCGCACATCCCGCCGGGTCACCCCGTCGATCGCGCGCTGAGGCAGAAGAGCCAGACGACCATCGACCCGCGAAGGTTGCCCGCCGGCCACCCGTTGCTCGCGATCGGGCCGGCCCTGATCGGGCTGGACCGGACGCCGATGATATTCGTCGGCCACCCGAGCTTCGACCGGGGACACCCGTACCCGCCGTGCGTCGCCAGCATGAAGCACGCCGTCGAGGTGACCAAGTTCTTCCGGGACGCCCGCGTCGAGCAGGACGAGCGGCTCGCCGAGGAGAAGCGCCTCGCGCTCATCCGGCACATGAAAGAAGACCAAGATTCCCAGGACGCTCGCGAACTCGCGGCCCTGTGGGCACACGACCCCAGCGGTCTGAGTGATCGCCTCCGGGTCGCCACGCTGGAGAAGCAAGTGAAGGTATTGCTGGACGCCGCAGAGGCGACGGCGAAGCGTCTCGCCGAGGCGGACGAGTCGAAGCCCGCCGGGGCCGCCGGAGCGGCGACGAAGTAATCCACCGACCGGGCGAACACGTCCCTCCGGGCGTTCAGGGCGGGCGGGACTCGTCGTTCCGTCCCGCCCTGCCTACACACACTGGGACGGCGGGAGGCGGGCGGGGCGGGTGAGCGGTCCGGTGTGGATCGCCCCCGCCCCGTTTCCTATCGCGCGGGGTCACTGCCCCAGGGGAGGCAGTGCGTCCTCATCCGGCCAACGCCACGGGTCGAGCAGACTCGCTCGGGGGTTCGCCCACCCAGCCCTCTCCATCGCCTCGATTACCCCGTCGTGCCCCAGCGTGCCCACGCGGTCCAGTTCTCGCGCGACGGCGAGGACGGCGGCCCAGTGTTCGCGGAGCATCTCCCCGGCCATCCGGCGTGCCTCCTCTACGACCTGTCTGCCGTGCGACTCGGAGATGGCCGCCAGGCAGGCGTCGTCGCTCCTCCGCGAAGCGCGGCGCGTGTAGTAGCACACGAACTCCTCGGCCAGCTGTCCGGCGACGGTGATCGTCGCGTCCGTCAGCGGGCCGTCAGGCCCACGGGGGACCGAGTGATACACGCGGCCCGCGTGGTCGCCCTCCCGTAGGACGGTAGCACTCTCGACGGTCTCATCGAGGATCACGGCTACCAGGGCGTGGCCGGCCTCGTGGATGGCGGTGCGTGAGGGCAGGGAGGGCATACCGGAATTGTAGCACGCGCGAGGGAGGGGAGCCATTCGGCCCGCCGTCGTCTGCTCGATGAGTCCGTCGCGCGGTGCAAGTCCTGGATTACCTCTCAACAACCGACCGAACCCACGATCTCAGCCGTGAGTTCCGGAAATGCCCGGCGGTAGTTGCGCAACTCCAGAACGGCGTTGATGGCGGAGACCTCCTGGGCTTCGCGAAGGTCGCTTTCGCGAATCATGCCGTTAGCCCAGAGCCAGTAGGCAACCGCGCACCACATCCAGAGAGGAGAATCGTCGGACAGATGGCAGACGGGGGTAGGGAAATTACCCGGACCCCGCGCGCCCGAAATGTACTGGCTGACGACTTGTCGCGAGCGATTACTCTTTCGTGCAATCTCTGACTGGGTGATGAGGCAGCAATCATCGACTCGGTCAACCATCGCCCCAACACCAGCCCCCTCGACTGCTCGAATGGCGCTGAGAACAGCAGCCTTCATCGACGGGGCGGTTCGCGAAAAGGTCAGCGTCACGGTTCCGCGCCGAAGACTCGGGGTTGCGTCGTCGCAACCAGCCTCGAAGAGGGCATTCGTTACGGCCTCC
Source organism: Planctomycetia bacterium (assembly GCA_025356615.1). GTDB lineage: Bacteria > Planctomycetota > Planctomycetia > Gemmatales > Gemmataceae > JANXSH01. The sequence goes on from JANXSH010001181.1 coordinate 11,358, forward strand.
GAGAGGTCGTTGACGCCCGTGAGGACGAGGACGAAGTCATACTCACTCATGCAGACGTGTTCTTGCTCCATAGTTCACCTGTCGCCTCCTTGGTCGGATGCCTCCTCTTGCCCACAATCGCAGGAGTCCACGTCTTGCCGGATATGGCGAGCGTGATTCTCGGGTCGTCGTGGGGTTGACCAAATGCTCACGATGCACCCATCCCGTGAACACCGAGGACATAACAGGTGCCCCCACGCATGACCGTTCGAGAGTTCGACGCGCCAGCCCAACGCTTCCGCATAGCGGATGGCGGCTTCGATCTCCTTGTTGGGGTGTCTGTTCCTTGACATCAAGGTATTCTATCGTCTTGCGGACAAGTGTCAACAGGAGTTAGTTATGCGGCCCAGGAGGACGCAGCGCTCGCCGGTGTCGGTGTAGGTCGCCGGGATGTCCTCGGGGGTGGGTGTCATCGTGTGGGATCACTCCTCCCCCACCTCGTCGCCCACTCGGATCTCTTCCAGCGCCCTCGAGATGAAACGCTCGAAGGCCGGGCGCTGATTCTCCGGCCAGGACTCCCGCCGCTCGACCAGCCACCGTTGGATCTCGTTGCCCTCGCGCGAGAAGTCGAACACGTCGGCGTTGATCGGCTTGGCCGGTTCCCGGACCGCCTCGACCTTCAGCACTTCGACGCGGACGGGACGCGACTCCTCGGCATCGATCACCCTGTCCAGGCCCGCGACGAACGCGGGTTCGTCCTCGTGGGCCTCCTCGTCCTCGGTGGCGATCAGGTTCCCGGTGTACGGCTCGCGCCCGTCGTCCTCCATTTCCCCATCCTCCTCCATCGGAGCGAACCCGCCGAACGGGACGGCGGGGATGGTGACGGGTGACTTCTTCGGAACCGCTTCGACGAATCCCGACTTCGCCTTCGGCTTCTTGCCGATCTTCGTCGTGTCGATCGTCCGTCCGTCCTTGCCCGTCCGCGTGGCCGACTTGGGAATTCCCAAGTCGAGACGGACCGCCGCGACTGTCTTGTGATCCACGCCTACATGGGCCGCTATCGCGCTGTCGCTCTCGTTCGGCCTTCGCTTCAACGCCAACTCGACCGCCCGGCGCTTGTCCTTGCCGCTGCGCTTCAGCCCGTGCTTCTTGTTCGCGGCGAGCGAACGCCAACGCGCGTCGTCCACGGTCCCGACGATGACGTTGACCCTCGCCTCTGCCTGGTCCGCCTTCCGCGTCGCGTGGAGGTGGTGGAAGCCGTCCCAGAGCCAGTAGTGCCGCCCGTCGTGGATCACTTCGAGCGGCGGGAAGGCGTCGCCCGCCCGCATCCGCTCCGCGTACTCGGAGACGATAGACTCGTCGATCCCGTCTCGCGGTTGCGTGTCGCCGTCGATACGGACCTCCTCGAGGCGTACCAGCCGGACGCCATTGCAGACCGGAGCGACGATCGGCTTCGGAGGAGGCGGCGGAAACAACGGGATCGTCTCGTCGATGTCCTCGCCCAGGTCCACCGGCAGCCGATCGCGGAGGACCGTCCGCACGAAATTACGAGACTTCTCGGGCACGTTGCGCTTCGGCATGAACGGCCACGGCCCGCCATGCTCCTCGACTACCTTGGAAGCGAACTCCTCTCCCGATACGCCGCCTATGCTGGCGAGGGACGCCAACAGCGATCCGCATACCTTCGGCGGAAGCGGCTGCTCGCGGTTGTGGTGGACGCAGGGGAGACACCGGGGGAAGCGCCGACTCTTGACGCACCTGTCGAGTTGCTGTTGATCCAACTTCACCCCACGACAGCAGACGGCGCATGCCAGTTGGACGACGACGGGGCCGCTAGGCGCTCCCTCCAGTTTGTTCGTTCGCGCGAGCTGGTGCATAACCCCTGGCAGTCCTGCACGCTTACGCACTTCCAGCGACTTCGCGGCCTCTTCCGGTGACTGCTTGCTCATTTCCCTTCCCCCTTCTTCTTGCGCCCCTTCTTCACCGGCCCCTCCTTCGCGGGAGGCTCGAGCGGCACCTGCCTCGGCCTGCCCAGCTTCGGCGGGTCACGCGGCGCGGGTTCCTTCGCGAACGCCTCCGGCTCGACCTTTCGCGGGCGACCTACGGGCTTCGCAGGCTTCTCTTTCGGTAGCTCGATCGAGGCGTCTACGAAGACCTCGCAACTCACGCCGAGCGCCTTCGCGATCACCTGGACCGTGTCCCAAGCTGGCTGTCGCTTACCCGCTTCCAGCTTACCGAGAGCTTGCTTGCTCATGCCAGACGACTTGGCAAGCGCGTAGATACTCAACCCCTTCCTCTCTCGCTCCTCTTTGAGCCGACCGGCAAACGTCTTCTCGCTGGCCATCCTTCGCCCCCTTTCCGTCCTCGATTTGGTAGCCCCGCAGCCGAGACTACACAAGTATACAGTCAACGCCTGGCTACCGGACACCCAAAGGCGACCTATTTTCAGAAAAGCCGAAATATCTAGTATCCAGGGGTTGACTGGTATCCATCTGGAGACTAAGATATCCTCAGACAGCCAGCAACGTCCCCCCGCTACCCCCGACCCCCGGAGCCGCAATGCTAACCCTGACCGTCCTCGCCGCCGTCGCCCTGTCCGCCGCCTCTGTGTACGTCACCTGCAAGGCCGTCAACGCGATCTTCTCGACCGACCTGCTCTCCTGGCTCTGGCTCTCCCAGATCGCCTCGGCCCTCCGCGAACTCGCCTCCGCCCTCATCAGCAGCGTCGGCGACAACTGACCTAACGTCCCGCACCAACACCACTCGCCCCCGAGAAGGAGCTACCAGAAATGGCTACCCAGGTCCGTTGTGCGCACCGAGGCGTCCTGCCCGTCCGCCTCGAGGAGGCCGTGGTCCTCCGCCGGGCCGTCTGCCCGTGCGAGATGCAGCCGGAGGGTATCCCCGGCCTGGTGAGCATCAACCACAAGGTGTACCTGCTCGCCTACAACGCGACGTTGCCGGAAACCGGCGAGCCGACCGTCCACGGCTACACGCTGACCAGCACGGCGACCGGCAAGGGCTACGACCTGCCCGCCGACGTCTCGACCTGCGATTGCCCGGACTGGTTCTTCCGGCGGAACACCGTCGAGCATCCCCGGTGCAAGCACCAACTCTCGATCCGACGCTGGAAAGAAGCCCACAAGATCGCCTGACACCGATCACCCACCCCGGCTTCGCCGTGAAGCCGGGTTCCATCCCACAGTCTCAGATGAAGGAGACCTGACATGTCCGCTACCCTGACCGCCCCCGCCCCTTGCGTGTGCAAGAAAGTCCCGATGTCCCGAGCCGCCCGTTCCGCCGCCCGCAAGTGGGCGCACGCCCTCGACCTCCTCGCCGCCGCCCGCGTGGCGCTGCACGAGCTCGCCGACGCCCTCATCGACGTGTCGCCGGCCGACCGCGAGGCCCTCATGCTGGAGCACGACCACGTCCGCGAGGACGCCCTCGGCCTGGCGTGGACGCTGTCCGCGACGACCGGCCTCCTCGAATGCGAGAGTCCGCCGGAGGTCACGCATCTCACCCTCGCCTACCGCGCCAGGCAGGCCCGGCTGGCCCGCGAGTCCTGAACCACCGACCCCAACCCGAAGGAGCAACCATGTCCCGCCGCATCTTGTTGTGGTCCGACGAGGGCCGAGTGAAAGGCCCGACGCACCGACGCATCGAACTCGTCGTCGGGACCGACGGCAAGCCCGCCGGTTACGAAATCGTGGTGTGTTGGGATGGCGTGCCCATCCGACGCATACCGTCGAAGAAGCGGCCCTCTGCCCCCAACAGGTGGGGCAAGTTCATCCTCGACCGGCACCCCACGGCGGAAGCCTACCGCCAGTTCGACGACGAGACGCCCCTGCCGTTCTGACCGTCCGTTCCCGCCAGGTCCCACTTCGGGACCGGGCTTCCCCTGCAACCCCGTAGGAGCATCCCATGTCCGACGCAATCCACGCCTGCAACGTCGCCATCGGCGCGCAATACTCGCTCGCCGTGATCGGCGACGAGATGAACCAGCTCGCCCGCCACCTCCGGCTACGCAAGCCCGGCGCGTTCAGCAGCGCCGAGGAGCGGGCCATCGACCGCGCCATCGCCCAGCGGGTCGGAAAGATCCGCCGCCGGATCCGCGAGGCCATCGAGTCCATCGACGACGCCTTCGCCGACCAGCCCCTCGCCGCGTCCGCCTGATACCCATCACCACGCCGGGGGACCGCCAACCCCGGCTTTACGAGGAGAGAGAACATGGTCGATCAACAGATCCTGATGACCGCCGACCAGGTCGCCAACCGGCTCGCTATTTCCAAACGCACGCTGTGGAGAATGATCCAACGCGGCACACTGCCGAAACCCCTGCGCTACAACCGGCATTTGGTCCGCTGGCTCTCGAGCGACATCCTGAAAGCCGTCGTCGCCTTCCAGCAGCAACCCGCGTCGAGCACCCGGAGTAACAAATGAAACGCAACCGACGACCCGACGAACGCCAGACCCCGCCGGCCGAAGGCGGTCCGCCCAGGTTGATAACGACCTCGGCCGCCGCCAAACTGCTCAGCGTGTCCACCCGCACGGTCCTCCGAATGGGGGAGGACGGCACCATCCCGCCGCCCGTGAGGCTCGGGCCGCACTTCCTACGGTGGAGGCTCAGCGACATCCTCGCCCTGATCGACCGGCAGAAGTGACACCACAACCGGGCAGGTGTAACAATGTTTCACCTGCCCTTCCCCGCCGTCGGGGCAGGCCACACGCCCCCGCGCTTCATCGAGCCGACGAGC
>JANXSH010001191.1 GCA_025356615.1 Planctomycetia bacterium
CCGCGCGTTCGCCGATCTCGATCGCCTCCTTGACCGCCTTCAGAACCTCCGTCCCCTCGTTGCGGATGTGCGACGAATAAATGCCTTTGTGTTTCGCAACGACTTTGCAAAGCCTAACGAGGTCATCCGTCGTAGCGAGAGAGCCGGGCGGCATCGCCATCAGGCTCGATAGGCCGAAGGCTCCCTGCTTCATCGCCTCCTCTACGAGTTTCTCCATCTCCACGAACTGCGCCTCGGTCGGCCGATCGAACGAGGTGCCCATGACGCACTGCCAGACGTTATCCAGCCCGACGTAAGTCGCCACGTTGACCGACACCGTGGAGCGCTCCACGGCAACGAAGTAATCGTCGAGGGTCGCCCAGCGGCTCGAGGGTCGCTTCGGCATCTTCCCGCGCGAGGGGCCGGCCGACAGGTTCTCGCCAAGCACCTCCATCGTGACGCCCTGACGGATCTTGCTCTGGGCGTTACCGTCTTCCAGGATCGTCGTGTCGGAGTGCGAATGGATGTCGATGAAGCCGGGGGCCACGACCAGCCCGCGAACGTCGATCTCCCGCTTTCCCTTTGTGCCGATGGCCCGGCCCACGGCGACGATCCGGTCGCCACGGATCGCCACATCGCCGCGATACCACGGGTTGCCGGTGCCATCGACGATGGTGCCGTTGCGGAAGACGAGGTCGTAGTCCTTCTCGGCCGGCTTGTCGAACGCCAGGACGGGGGCGAGGAGTGCGGCGAATAAGAGACCGGGGAGGTATTTCATGGTGGTCCATGTGGAGGGGATCGGGGGGTCAGGCCAGTAGTTCTTGCCAACTCGTCGCGTCGAGGATCCGGTCGGCGAGTTGCTGGAGCCGTTCATTGTTCGCGATGTCTTTCAGGGATTGGGCCTGTTCGGCGCTCGGCTCGCCGAACTTCCGCCGACCCTGCCGTAGGATCGTTTCTGTTACGCCCCGCCGCATGATGTACTGATAGGTGGTTGACTCTTCCATCTCTGGAACCTCCCGGAATAGCTGTTGGATGATCGCATTTTCATACCGCAAGCCCAACAGGATGAGCGTCGCCGTCTCCATCTTACCCGCTTGCTCGCGGGTTGTCTCTGCCCGAAGACGGCTGACGACGCGCCCCACCACGCCGGGCAGGTCTGCTCGAGCCTCGTCGGTCAATGGCGCGAGCGGCAGCAGCCCCAGCGGCCCGGTCAGCAGCGGGGCCAAGGGCTGGGTCCACAGCCGCACCACCTCGTAGGTGAACGTCAGGTAGGGCGGCTCCTCCGGCCGTCGCCGCACCTCGAGCGTCCCCGTCAGGGCCAGCGCGTTCGCCGAACTACGCAGCAGGAGGACGACCGAGCGAACCGGCAGCCCGTGCCGGTGCCGCAGGAGTATCGAGTATTGCATCATCCGATCCGGGGCGTCGGCGGCGTGGCGACCCTCGGCCTCGATGTTCAGGAGACACTCTCCGCCATCCTCCGTTACGCGCAACACCTTGTCGGCGCGGGCCGTCACCGTCGAGACATCCCCGTCGATTACGGCCACAGCGAGGACCGGGTAGGGGTGGAAGCGCTCGGCCCACGCCCGCGCGTTCTCCTCGATCAGATCCTTCATCGTCGCGTCGAAGGGCATGCCGGGCATGTTCAGACTCCTACTCTCGCCGTCAGTGGGCCATCAAAAAATCCTTACTGTTGAGCAGCGCCCACATGAGATCCTGGGCGGCGTCCGCCCGTTTGTCTCCATACGACTTCAGGAAGTCGAGGCCCACCTTGATCTCAGCAGTTCGCGGGTGCCGGGACAGCGCCCACAGGTACGTCTCGGTGAGTAGTTGCTGGTCGGTGAGCTTCTGCGCCAGGAGCAACGCGGGCCGACCACTCGGGTTCTGCACCCGGCTGAGGATGCTCTTGCCGTTGATGAAGTGCAGCGCCTGGAGCAGGTTCGACGAGTTGTCGCGCTCGCACTCGCAGGCGTCCATCCGTTGCGGCTTGCCGAACAGCTTCAGGAAGTCGCTGTCGATGTTGCCGTCGGGCAGCTGGGCGGCGCGGAAGCCGGCGGGGGCACCGCCGAAGTTCTCGGCCACGCCGGTCGCCTGGACGAGCGAATCGAGCAGCGCCTCCGCCGCGATGCGGCGGGGCATGGCGCGGGAGAAATTCAACTCGTCGTGCCGGTTCGACGGCGTCGGCGCGCTGCCGCGCTGGTACGTCGCCGAGGTGACGATGCGCCGCATCAGGTGGCGCACGTCGAACTCGTGGTCGATGAAGTCTTTCGTGAGGGCGTCGAGCAGCGCGGGGTTGATCGGAGGGTTCGTACTGCGCACGTCGTCCACCGGCTCGATGATGCCCCGATGGAAGAAGTAACTCCAGGTGCGGTTGACCAGTCCGCGCGCGAAGAACGGGTTCTTCGGCGAGGTCAGCCACTCGGCATACGCGGTCCGGCGGTCCGTGCCTTCGGCCAGGACCGGCTCCGCGCCGCCGAGGAACTTCGGTGCTTGAGGCTTCCCGGTGCGAGGGTGGATCGACATGCCGGCGGCCAGAGTCAAATGGACGCGCTTGGCGTTAGGGACGTTTCGGAAGCGGGCATCTTGCCGAAGGCTTACTTGCGTGAAGAAGCTGGCGAGGCCGTAATATTCGGCTTGCGACCAATTCTCCAACGGGTGCGTATGGCAGCGGGCGCACAACATGCGCACGCCGGAGAACACTTGCGTGACGCGCTCGACGGTGTCGTTGGTGTCCTTGCTGATGGCGTAGTAGACGCTCGCCGGGTCGTCGATGGCCCCGCCCTTGGCGGTCAGGAGTCGCCGGGCGAAACGGTCGAGCGGCATGTTCGACGCCACCGCATCGCGGATGAACTCGCGGAAGAGGTAGACCGATTGTGAACTGACGACGGTGCGCGAATTCTGGAGCAGGTCGCCCCACTTGAGCGACCAGTGATCGACGAACTCGGGGCGCTCGAACAGCCCGTCGATGACCTTTCCCCGCTTGTCGAATCTCTTGTCTGCGAGAAACGCGCGTACTTCCTCGGGCTTCGGCTGCAGGCCGATGAGATCGAGGTGGACGCGGCGTAAGAACGTCTCATCATCGGCGATCGGCGAGGGCGTGATCTTCAGGCGGTTGAGCTTCTCGATGACGGGGCCATCGACCAGGTTGTTGTGCCTCAGTAGCGTCATGATGAATCTGTCATTAGGCAGCAGGACGGTGACGTTCGTCGCCGTGAACATCCGCTCGAATCGGCCGACGATGGCCGTCTCGCCGCCCTCCCCCGCCTTCACCAGCCCCTCGGAATCGACCTGGGCGAAGCGGTCGTTGTTGACGCCGAACACGCCCATGCGGGTAACGTCCCGCGTCGTGCCGTCGTTGTATTCGGCGATCAACTGGAGCCGGTGTTCTTGCCCCGGACGCAAGGTTAGCTTATCGGGGATCAGTTTCACGCCGACGACGTGGGCCGGAGCCGTGGCATCATCGAGTGCGCCGTGCCGGATCCATCGCACCAGGATGTCGCTCGCCAGGCTGCCCCGGCGGAATCGCGTACCGCCTTCGTGTGGCACATCGCCTCGGCCCTTGCCGACGAGCAGGCTGTCCTCGGGCGACAGGAAATCCACCCTCCGCCGCGCGAGGTCGTGCGTGATGGCGAGGTAGTCCTCGGCCGCCGTCTCCCCTCGTAGGGAGAGTTTGAATCCGTTCTTTCCCAACGAGTAGCCGTGACACGCCCCCGCGTTGCACCCGGCCTGGGTAAGGATCGGCATCACCTCGTCTCGGAAGCTCGTCGGCGGTTCGACGGCGAGCAACTTCACGGACACGGGAACGAGGATCGTCTGCCCCGCGACGGCGACGGTCAGCCGTGTGCTACCGTTGGACACCGGGCGGACCCAGCCGTCGGCACCCACGGTCGCGATCTTCGCGTCGGCGCTGGCGAATCGCGCCTGCGATCGGAGGTCGATCGTGTAGCCGTCGGAGGTGGTGCCCATCACCTGGACGGAGTGGGGCCGACGCTGGTGGCGAAGGTCGATCGTCGTCGGGTGGACGCGGACCGAGACGACCTTCGGCTCAGGCAATCGAACGGGCGGAGCTGCGGCCCAAGCTGACCCCGCGCTCAGGCCGACCAGGATCACGACCAACGGAAACCAACGGGTCATCATGGTAGCGTCTCGATAAACAGGACTACTTGGCAGATGCGAGAACGACCAGCGTCAGTTCCACGTCACGACTGCGAACACGAATCAAGGGCTGCTTGGGGTCGGCCACGGCAGAGCCGGAGACCTTCACGCCTTTGACCTCGACCGGCGGGGCGTTGGCGGGCAACACGACATCGAAGGTGAAGTCCGTCACAGTTGCCTTGACCGTGATCGGGGCCGACGACGCCCCCGGCGGTAGCCCGGTGAGAGTCAGGGCCACATCGCCCGTCAACCCTTCCCGGCGCTCCACCTTCCCTTTGATCTTCAGGGTAATCGCCATCTTAGGATTCGACTTCGCCTCGATGCGAAGCGGCCCGTCGATGCGGACGATAAGCGGAAGGCGAACCGCCATGCGCTGCACGGGCGTGAATGCCGTCGCCAGGACGGTCTTCTTGTCCGGGCCGAGTAGGTCGGCCTGGATCGCGACCTCGTAGTTCGTGGCGGCCAGTTCCGCCGGGACGAGGACGGTCAACTCGCCGTCCGTGACCTTGGCGAGGAGTTCGACCGGCTTCTCGGGCCGAAGCGCCCGGATCGGGTCGGGCTGGCCGTTGACGAGCGGAATCGACTGGCTCGTCACCAGCGTCAGGCGCACCGTGTCCGCTGTCGCGGGCCGCGTCACCTTGATGGGCAGACTCCGCTTACCGGCCAGGACCAGCCCGGCATCGGCAGGCAACGCTCGCCAGTCGATCTGGAAATCGGCAGCCTTCGCCTTGATGGGTGCCAGCGGCAGTTCGGTCGCCAGCCACGGCTGGAGGCGCTCCAGTGAACCGTCGGCGACGAGGACGGGGCGTTCCTTCTTGTCGTCGCCACGCCCTTGCCAGCCGGTGAAGACGGCCTCGTCCCGGCTGGTCCCCCGGCCAATCGTAACCAGGGTGCCCTCCGCGCCCAGCTCGATCCTGGCTCCTTCCACCGTGACGCCGGGCGGCAGCCCGCTCGCGGTCAGATCGACCGCCCCCAGGTAGCCCCGCCGCTCGACCAGCACCGGGAAGACGAACTTCCCGCCGACCGGAAGCGTGACCCGCTGTGCTGGCGTAAAGAGGCGGAAATCGGGCTTGTCGGCGGTCGGCGTCGATACAGTCATCCGGTAAACGCCCTGCGGGCCGCCGTGGCCCTGCGAGTCTTCGACCCCGACGAGGATCGATGTCACCTTGGCGGGGACGGTGTATTCCAACGTAGGGTCGAGCGTCGTCAGCCCCTCTTCGGCCCGCACCAGGATCCCGCCCGCCTCGTTACGCACTACAAGGGCGAGGTGAAGGGGCGACCCCAGCCGCTCGGCGAACGCCTCGAGGCGGATCTTGCTCCCCGGCTCGACCGCGATGCGAAAGCGGGCCTCGGCGAACGGCTTCAGCAGTCGCCCACTGACGCCGACCGGCCCTTTGGGTATCTCCATAACTTTGCCGTCGCCTTTGGCCACGAACTCGGCGTTTTCGCTGACGGTGACGAAGAGCCGTGGCCCGCTCCAAATGCCGACCTTGGGCCAGAACATCGGGAGTACCCCGTCCCGGCGAATGAACGGCAATTCCACTTCGAGAGCGCCGTCCGGTCCGAGCAACTCCACCTTCTTTCGATCCTTGCCGACGACGGGCGGGAAAACCTGTTCGACGAACAACCACTGTCCGAGTTTGAGACGGAAATGGCCCGGACCGGCCCCTGCGTATTCCTCGTCGTGGACCGAGACGGTGTAGAGACCGTCGCCCGCAAGCGTTGCTTGCAATCGCGTATCGCCCGAGAGCGAGGGCTTCGGCCACGCCCAGGCGACCTGTCGGCGTTTGGCGTCGTAGAGGTGGACGATGGGCCGCAACTTGCTGCCCAAACGCTGGGCCTCGACTTCGATGACGACCTTCTCACCGGCCTTGCCCATGAACTGCATCGAGACGATCGTGCTGCCCGTCAACGCACCGTGAAGGGCGACCGGCACATGGTCCACCTTGGGAGTAAGCAATCGTTGAGGTAGGCCGTCCACGGCGATGCCGATGGGTAAACTGACTCCGCCATCGCTGACTACGCGGAGGTTGTAGAACCCTGGCACCGGAGCAGCATCGAGGGTGATGTCGAAGGTGGCTCGTTTAGGAGTCGAGCCAGCTTTGAGCGTCTGCTTGGAGGCAAAGGGAAGCAACAGCCGAGGCGCAACCCCCAGGTCATCCCCATCGACGATGATCGTGGTCGTCCCGCTGATTTGTAACCCCCGGACATCGACGGCGCGAACGGTAGGCTCTGCGGCGAGGGCCAGGAGGGGAAGTAGAAGAATAGCCACAGAGGAACACAGATGAACACAGATGAAAGGCCAGAACGCATTGAGTTTGTATTTATCTGTGTTCATCTGTATCCATCTGTGGCTAAATGTATTAAGAGAACAGTTTCTTGATCGGCTCCGCCTCGATCAGACGCACGGGTCGGCCTCCGGGGCCGGGCATCATGGTCGCGTCGAGGTCGATGCCCATGCCGTGGTAGATCGAGGCCAACACCTGCGGCGGTTCGACGGGGGAGTCGCTCGGTGCGGAGCCGATCTTGTCGGTCGAGCCGATCACCTGGCCGCCCTTGATGTTGCCGCCGCACAGGAAGTTGGTCCACGCGGCGGGGTAGTGGTCGCGCCCGCCCCGTCCGTTGAGCCTCGGCGTCCGCCCGAACTCGCTGAGGACCGCGACGACCGTATCCTTCAACAGGCCGCGATCCTCGAGATCCTGGATGAGCGCGGTGAAGGCCCAGTCGAATTGCGGGCAGAGGTGGCGTTCGTAGTC
>JANXSH010001278.1 GCA_025356615.1 Planctomycetia bacterium
GCCGCCGACCTGTCGAGTCGCCTGCACGTCCACTACCTCGACGCGCCCGTGGAGGTCGCCGTCCAGCGTATCCCGACGATGTACGACGAGGTATGGACCGCCGGCAAAGGCTCCTACAAGCTCCAACGTCCCGGCGTCCTCGCCCCCGGCGGCGAGATCCTCCTCCTCGCCCCGCACATCCACCAGTTCCACTCCGACCCCGAACTCGACGCCTCCATCCGCGCGATCGGCTACCACGGCCTCGACTACGTCGTCGATTATCTGCGCCAGAACCCCGGCTTCAACCGAAACGTCGCCGCCCACGTCATCAACGTCCGGGGTGTAGGGGCGTGGGCCGATGGCGTCGAACGCTTCGACTTCCGCGTCACCCTCGCGTCGCGGATCAGCGCGCGAGACTGCGAGCGCGTCGGCCTGGGGTATCGCGACCCGGAGAGCGTGCGAGCCGAGGATTACGCGACGCTGGGGAGGCTGTGGATCGAGGAGGGGGGGCAGTGGTTGTATGCACGGCGGTGAGGTCGGCAGTGGAGTTGAGTATTTTCCTCCTACCACGCTTGATTCGACGAAGAGGGGCGGTTACAGTCGGTGGGATGGTATTTAGAACAGCATGATTCATTCCTGCGCCATCGAGGTTGCCTAGTCAACACCACGAGAATACCAAAGCGCATAAGTCATGAATTCCCCCTATAGACTGACCGCAGTCCTTCCACACGACCTGACCCGGTTCGATTCGCTTTTCGTTTCGCCTGCGGTAACATCTCATACGGGAATCGACTGCGAGTCGAATCCTAACATCGAGCCTGCTTCCGTTTCGATCGACGATTTCTTCGGTGCGGAGAACGAAGAATCCCCCACGGTCGCCCCAACCCTGAAAATGGCTCCGGTCGTCGAATTGGCTCCTCTTCGCGATTTCTTGCTGGACGAACTGGCAGATGAAATCCGCAGGTTTTATGGTGTCGATTCTTTGAAACATTTGTTCTGGAGTCTACTTGGCTATGAGCGCGTGAATGAGTCCCTGCCCGACAACTTCTTCAGGGCATCCACCCTCGAGTCGCTGCTCTCGGCTCGCCTCTTTGCGCAGCACGACGGGCTTCGGATCATCCTCATTCAGGCGAAGGAAGGACGATTCCACGAGACGGTTCGCCGGGCCATCCTGAATCACGTAGCCGCAGCGTGGGGACAAGCCGTCGTCCTATTTTGCGACTACGAGTGGAAGAAGGTCGCGTTGGGCTTCCAATCCGGGGGGAACAAGCATGACGGTGCGTTCATTCGGCTGGTTCCCTTGCCGAGGACTGCCGATCACCAGGCGCGTCGTATCGCTCGACTGCGAACTCACACGAGCGAAGATGTCAGGCGGCCCTTGCTCGACCTCTCCGAATCCTACCACCGACTCGTCGCGGAACGGATCGAGGCAAAAGAAGACCGCGAGGTGTTCGCCGAGGAGTCCGTCGATCCCGATACGCTGTACTTTCGCGAACAATCCCGGCATGATGTCCTACCCGAGGAAGAAACGCAAAAACTGCTGGAACGAATTGCCCTCATCTCGAAAGTAGAGAGAAAGACGACACGCCGTGACGAATACGAAGGTGTCCGAGATCGACTGCTGATCGGGCACTGGCGGCTGTGCGGGTTCGTCATCAAGCACCATCGACTACGAAAGCGGTGTCTCTCTCTGTCCACAAATGATTTAATTCAGGAGGGTCTGTTTGGCCTCATGGAGGCCATTGATCATTTCGACAGTCAACACAATACCAAGTTTTCTACCTACGCATGTTTCTGGATCCGACAGTCGATCCAGCGAGGAATCTATTCCAAAGATCGGATAATTCGTCTTCCGGCTTACTGTTACTCGGAAAAGAGCTTCTTACCTACTCATGAGGCCCGCCGACTTCGTTGGATACTATCCCTTTCTCGTCATGAATTCGGCATCTCCCATTCGGTTGCAGACGCAACTGGTGATGACACCCTCCAGAAACGAGAAACGGAGTCCAGTCGGCCCTTCTTGATCGATCAAGTAATGCGGCACCTATCTCTACGTGAGCGAGCGGTCCTCGAATCTCGCTTTGGCCTCAGAGGAATGAGCGAGTCCACGCTAGAGGAACTCGGTGATCGTTTCGGGATCACTCGAGAGAGGATTCGTCAGATCGAAGGAAGGGCTTTGGAGAAGCTCCGCAATGGGCCTCATCGTAAGCAACTCTCCACCTTGTTGTAGGGGCAAACATGCGACACATCGATGACGCACCAGTTTCGGTCCTGGATCAACTCACCCCTCTTGCCAACTCAGCTCTCGTCCGGTTTGCTCCAGGGTATGCCTATCTGGAGGGATTGTTTCGCTTGATCCCCCTCCTATCACGGGCGCGCGAAGTTCGCCTGTTGATCGGCAACCTGACCCACCAAGAGACGCTCGAGCAATTGGCCCAGCGAGGCCACCGCCTCGAGCCGGTCCATGAAGCGTCTGATGCCCGACGATACCTCACCCTTCCTCAGACCCGCCAGGTCGCGGCCACGACCGTGACAGGCTTCCGCGAGTGCCTCGAGGCGATGGAGCAGACGAAGTCTAACCAGGACGCCGGGCGATTGACGCTTGACTTGCTCGAGCGGCAACGCCTCCAGGTTCGTGTCCACGTCCACGGCTCGTTCGGCACCCGCATGTACCTGTTCGAAGGATCTGCGGATACCGAGAGCAAGCAGACCGGCTTCCTCGGTAGCACGAATCTTCTGCTGCCTGTCGCCCTCGATCCTACCGACTATCTCATGCGAGTCGGCGACGAAGAATGCCGAACGGGCATCGTAAACCATTTCGACCACTTGTGGGACAAAGCTCGGGACGTGTCAGACCTGCTGGCCTCGGAGATCCGTAATTCCTGGATCGGCCAGATGGCCAGTCCTTATGACATCTACATGAAGACGCTCTACACGTTGGTTCGTGAGAGAGTCGAGTTCGATCCCGATGAGGCCATGCTCGACGAAGACATCATCGGTCGCTTGGCCGACTTTCAGCGATCGGCCTTTCGCCAGGCTATCCGAATCATTCAAGGATATGGTGGCGCGTTCGTCTCCGACGTGGTCGGGCTTGGCAAGAGTTACATCGGTGCGGCTGTGGTCAAACACTTCGAACAAACCGAACACGCGAGACCGCTCATCCTATGTCCCGCGCCCTTGGTCGAGATGTGGGAACGCTACAACGAGATCCATCGGCTCAATGCCCAAGTGCTGTCGGTGGGAATGCTTCGCAAATCCGAGGCGGGAGGCAACGTCTTACTCGACGATTTTCGCTTCCGCGACCGTGATTTCGTGCTACTCGACGAGAGCCACGCATTTCGTAACCCCGGCACCCAGCGCTATACTCTGCTTCGCGACTTCTTGGCTCGTGGCCGACGGCGCATCTGCCTGTTGACGGCCACTCCCCGCAATCGCTCGGCCTGGGACATCTACCACCAGATCAAACTGTTCCATCAAGAAGACCGGACGACGCTCCCGATCAACCCGCCGAATCTCCGCGAATTCTTCCGCGCCGTCGAGAAAGGTCAGCGAGAACTCCCTGAATTGTTGAGCAATCTCCTCATCCGCCGGACGCGCAACCACATCCTGCGATTCTACGGCTACGACGCCGAGACGAAACAGCGTGTCGATCCCGCAGCATTCCGTCCGTACCTCGATGGCAAACGTCGAGCCTATGTGATGATCGGTGAAAAGCCGCAATTCTTCCCCCGCCGTGAACTTACTACGATCGAGTACAGTATCGAGCGAACCTATCAGGGCTTGTACGAGCATATTCGGGCCTATCTCACTCCGCCACCACAGGCGGGGAGCAAAGACTCCGTTCCCACTCATCTCCTATTCGCCCGCTACGCCTTGTGGCACTATGTCGAAGCTGAACACCAGACCATCGAACCTTATGTCAAGCTTCGTGCTACTTCTGCGGGCCTTCATGGGCTCATTCGGGTATTACTCTTCAAGCGGTTCGAGTCCAGCGTCGAAGCGTTCCGTTGCTCCGTTCGTCGGATGATCCTGGCGCATCGCGTATTCTTGGCCGCACTGAAGGGAGGGGTCGTCCCGGCGGGCGAAGACGCCGAAGCCATCCTTCGCGAAGTGGAGGACTTCGAGGATGAAGAGGCCATCGAGGCGCTGCGCGACTCGTCGAGCCGCTACGCGATCGGCCACTTCGACGACGCGAGGCTTATCCGCGACGTAGACCTCGACCTTCGGTTGCTCGAGCAAATCCTCGCGTTGGTCGAGCCGATCACGCCGGAACGGGATGAAAAACTTCTTGTCCTCCGCAATCGACTCGCCCAGTCGCCGCTGAAAGAAGGAAAGCGGTTGATCTTCACCCAGTTCACCGATACTGCTCGGTATTTGTACGAACACCTTCGGGCAGATAGTGCCCCTTTCGCATGCGTCGAGTTGATGTCGAGCCGCGTAGGAAACAAAGCAGCCGTCATCGGACGCTTCGCTCCGCGAGCGAATCCAGATCTGGCGGAGAAGGACCGAGACCGTGACATAGCCACTCTCGTCACGACCGATGTCATGGCGGAGGGGTTGAACCTGCAAGACTGCGACAAGATCGTCAATTACGATTTGCACTGGAACCCCGTTCGGCTCATCCAACGATTCGGACGTATCGATCGTATCGGGAGCGAACACGAACGCATCCACGGCTTTAATTTCCTGCCGGAAGCCGGATTAGAGAGGAACCTCGGACTGAGGCAAACGCTTCGACAACGCATTCGCGAGATCCACGAGACGATCGGGGAAGATTCGTCCATCCTCGAAACGGGCGAAACGATCAACGAACAGGCCATGTATGCCATCTATGAGGCGAACGGAGAGGCAGTGGCAAAGCTGGAGGAGGAAACGGACTCCAAATCGGTCCAACTCGCGGAGGCGGAGGAAATGCTTCGTCATCTGCGCGAGAAGGATCCCGACGAATATGCCCGCATCGCCGCGCTGCCTGACGGAATTCGGTCGGCCAAGTCTGCCCACGCCAGTGGGCTTTTCGCCTTCAGTCAAGCAGGTGCCTATAGGGAATTGGTACTTCTCAGCGAGACGGGCCAACTCGTTTCCAGCGACCTCCCCCGATTGCTGGGGTTGCTCCAATGTAGTAAGGAGACCCCCTGTGCCGAGTTCTCCGAGAAGTTAGCCGAGCTGATCGTTCATGTACAAAGGCGATTCCAGGAGACGACTCGCCAACGGCGTGTCGAACAGAATCATCTTCAATCGCTCACTCATAGCCAGCGCTACATACTGCGTGAGTTGCGAGATGTCTATCAGGCAACCGAGGACGCGACCGTCCAAGCAAGGGTCGAGCTATTCGAGCAAGCTTTCCGCCAACCGCTACCCCAGGCGGTCGTGCGGGAGTTGAACCGACTCCGTAAAAACGGACTGAACGGAGAGCCTTTGATGCACGCCCTCGTGGTCATCTATCACACCCATTCCCTGCGCGAGCGCACCCAGATGAGTCTCTCGGAAGCGTCCGCTCGAGACTTGCCGCGGTTGGTATGCTCTGAGGCTTTCACGAAACATAGGCAACCCTAGAATCGCCTTCGAACTACCTCAGCCACCTCGCCGAACCGCTCAAGGTTCCGGCAAAGGCTCCTACAAACCCAACGCCTGGGCGTCCTCGCCCCATGCGGCGAGATCATCCTCTTCGACCTGCACATCCACGGATTCGACTTCCGCTTCCCCCTCGCGTCGCGGATCAGCGAGCGAGACTGCGCGCGCGTCGGCTGGGGTATCGCGACCCGGCGAGCGTGCGCGCGGAGGACTACGCGACGACAGGGCGGTTGTGGATCGAGGAGGGGGGACAGTGGTTGTACGCACGGCGGTGACGTGCCCGGTTCAATTCACCGAGATCACGCATTCCGGTAGGGCTTTTTGCAACTCGGCCACGCCCGCCTCCGTCCTGTCCGTCGAAAGGAGGATCAGGTAGCGTAGCCGCGAGCATCGGGCCAGCGTTTTCAGCCCCGCGTCGCTCACCTTGGTCGATTGCAGGTCCAACGTGTCGAGGTGGGGGAGTTTCGCCAGCTCCTTCAATCCCTCGTCGGTGATCTTCGTCCGGAAGAGGCGCAGGGTGTGCAACTTCTCGATCCGGGCGACCTCCCGCAGGCCCGCGTCGGTGATGTCCATGCCGCCTATGTCCAGACCCCGCAACTCCGGCAGGGCGGCGAGCTTGGCTAGCCCCTCGTCCGTGATCTTCGTGGAACAGACGACCAGGAATTGCAACCGGGGCCACTTCGCCAGTTCGGCAAGCCCCTCGTCGGTGACGCCCGTATCGCACACCTGCAAGATCTGCAACTGCTGGAAGCGCCCCAACCTCCTCAGATCCGCGTCGTCGAAGGCGCAATGGTTGAAGTCCAGGCCGAACGGCACGGCCGGGGCCGGCAGGGAGGGGATACCGGCGGGTAGTTCCTTCTTGGCCTGGAAGCAAGGGACGGCGAGTGAGTCGAAGATGTTGCCGGCCCCGATCCTCACCCTTTCGAGCGGGCGCTTGGTCGAGAATTCCTTGGTCCCGAAGCTGCCGAACCCCAACCAGCCGAACGTCGCGCCCGCCTTCTCCCAGGCGGCGATGTGCTTCGGGTCGATGCCCCCCGTCGCCTCGAACTGGGCCTTCGGCGCGGCGTCCTTCGGTGTCTTCTTGACGACGCCGGGAGCCTCCCCCTTGGGCGTAGTTTCCACCTGCGCGCGCTGACAGCCGACCACCAGGACGCCCAGCATCAGAAGGTCGAAAGGTCTCTTCAACGGCCCGCTCATGGCAAACACTCCGTTCGTTACTCCTTCTTCGCGGACTTCCCGATGATGCGGACCTGGGTCGAGAGGTCGTATTTCAGGCCGTCCATGTCGAACTCGCACTCGAGGAAGAACACCGCGTGGCCCTCGGCGGGGAGCGGCACCAGGGTCGATGCCTGTCCTTTGGAGAAATCGACATCGACCGCCTGCCACTTCGCCTTGCGGAAGTCGAGCGTCGGGGCGGTCGCCTTCCACAGGCGGACGGCGGTCGGGGGGGTGTCCGACTTCACCGTCACGCGGGCCTGCTCGCCGCTGTCGTCGTGCTTCCAGGTCAGCTTCGGGAGGGGCTTGTCGTGGATGTATGCCCGGCTGAACGCAGAGATGAGGTTCCCCGCGCGGTCCTGATCGCTGCTGCCGTCGGCCTTCTTCTGTGCGAGGTTGTGGCCCGCGTTCGGGACGTAGGCGATCCACTTGTCGCCCTTCAGGTCGTCCCAGTAGAGGTTGAGCGCGTCCTGGGTCCAGTACGGGTCGTTCGTGCCGTTGAGGATCAGCTTGGGCATCGTGAGGCGATCGCGGTAGACCCACGGATCGACCATCGCCCAGAGCTTCTGCCCCTCGGGCGTCTTGGGGGGCGGGGCGAGCTTGCGGGCGGTGTAGTCGCGGATCATCTCGCTGAACGCGCCGTAAGACTTTACCTGATGCGGCAACTGCTTCTGCATGTTCAGGGTGTCGATCACCATCGGGATGATCGCCTTGACGCGCGGATCGACCACGCCGGTCAGCCAGGTCGTCCAGCCGCGCTTCGAAGCGCCAGCGACGACGAACTTCTTCACCTCGACCTTCCATTCCTGCTTCGCGAACGCTTGCAAAGTGTCCATCGCCTTGACAAGACTCTTGGTCATGGGGAACAAGAGCGGCCAGCTCGGGTCTTTGGTTTCAAGGTACTGGACGAAGGTCTCGGCGATCAAGGCGTCCTCCTTCTTGCCGCCGAAGAGCGGCTGGTTGGGGATGCCAAAGAGGAAACACACCGGGGCCTTCATCTTCTTGGCGAGGTCGAGGGCCAAGAATGTGCTTCCGACGCCCGGCCTGCCGCCCTGGTTCCAGAGGAATAGCGTCGAGCCGGGCTTCGTGTCGGCGGGGACGAACACCTGGAGGTCGTGCTTCCAAACGATGTCCTGCCAGGTCTGCGAGGTCAACTCGATGTCGTAGATCTTCACACCGCCCCCGTCGCGCGTGCGGACGAGCTTCCACGCGAACGACTTGTCGGCCTTCTTGACGTACTTGTCGAGGTCGGTGTCCCGGTCGATCTTCGGGACTTCCGCTCCGACGGACCGGGCGGTGAGGGAGACGAAGGCCAGGCCGAGCAACGCCCGGAGGGACCAGGAGGGGCAGAAACGCATGCAACACTCTCCGCGAGGGATTGGTAGGCCGACCGTGTTATGCGTAGGGAGTGGGACGGGATGCGTCAAGCGAACAGGGAAACGAGCCGACCCGGTCGGGGTGCCGACCGGGCCGGAAGATCGAGTGGCGAGTTATTTCTTCTTCTTTTCCTTGCCCTTGGCGGAGTCGCCCGTGCCCGTACTCTCTTCGAGGATGACGATCAGCTTGACCTGCATTTTCTTGTCGGCCTTGTCCTTCTCCTCCGGGACATCCTTATCGTCGTCCTTGTCTGCGTCCTTGGCCTTCGCGACAGGCTTCTTCAGAGCGGCGAGGACGACGCGGAGCCTTTGGCCGGGTTCGAGCTTTTCGAGGGAGCTTTCGTAGCCGGGCAGGTTCTTGTCCTTGCCCTTCAGTTCGGCGAGTTCTTCCTTGGTGTATTTCTTGGGGTTGCCCTTCTCGTCGAACTCTTCGGGGAGGACCAGGGTGCGGACCTTGATGCTCTCGGACGACTGGAACTCGACGAGCGCCTTGACCTTGTCCACCTTGTAGCCCGCAGGGGTGCCCACGCTGTACTTCCTCATGGCGGCCAACATCGTCGCGTTCTGCTGGGCGTTCGACTGGGCCATGACCTGGGTGACTGCCGCCTGGTATTCCCCCTGAGCCTTGGTCAGCTCGCCCTGGGCCTTGGTCATGTCACTCTGTGCCTTCTTCTGCTCCTGGGCATTTTTGGCGGAGGCGAGTTTGGCCTGGGCCTGCTGGCCGTGCTGCACGGCCTGCTGGATCTTTTGCTGTGCCTGATTGACCTTGCTCATGTTGGGCGCTTTGGCCGGCTTGGGGTTGTTGGTGGGGTTGATGTTTCCGTTGCCCTTGCCCGTGGGGACGAGCCTGTCCTGCACACACTCGACGTTGAACAAGCGGTCGCTGCCCGGAGTCGTCTTGAGGATTCCGTCGAGTTGGCATGCGACGAACTTGCCAGAGTCGATGGTATCGACCTTGGCCGGATCGTTCGCCTTCTTCTTCTGGGCCAGAGCCTGAGTCGAAGTAAGTGCAGTCAGAGAAAGGAATACGGCCGACAAGAGGGCCGCGCCGATGAACCGACGAGACATGGATCGAACTCCTCGCTTGTGCGAATCTCGATCGTGTAACCGGAGGACCGAGAACGCAGATGATCTTCCCCGACTGAAAGCATTAGACCCGCCGGGCGGGGAAAAGTTCCGATGGGTGGGGAAGAATCCAGAGCGAGGGCGAGTAGACCTGTTGCTCGGGTGGTGCCAATCCGGACGAGGAGCAGACTCCTCTGGACGATGGCGGGCCCATTTTCCTGGTGACTTTCCTTCGAGGACAGACGATGATGACTACACGAATCGTACTGGACGGATGGGCAGATCGTGGTGAGTGAACCGAATGACACGGATATCCTATCCAGAGAGGCTGGATCGTGAGTTCAGCCTTCCGAAGTGCAAAGATGGACCTTTCGTTCTCGACTTGTTCGCGGGGTGTGGCGGCCTGGCGCTGGGCTTCGAGGCAGCCGGGTTCGTGACAGTCGGCTTCGAGAAAGATGCCGATTGCTGTTCGACCTATCGACACAACCTCGACGCGATATGCCATCAACAAACGTTGAGGCCCGACCAAGCTCTCACAGATGGGGCGCAGGTAATCATCGGAGGCCCGCCTTGCCAGCCTTTTTCCGTGAACGGTCATCAGGAGGGCAACAGAGATGATCGCGATGGATTCCCCGCCTTCTTATCCGCCGTCGAGCGCTATCGGCCTCGCGTCGCGCTCTTCGAGAACGTGCGCGGGATGCTCTACAAGAATCAGACCTATTTCAATGCTATCGTCGAACGAGTGGAAACGTTGGGATACATCGTCGAATGGCAGCTCCTCAACGCGGCAGCTTATGGTGTCCCCCAGAATCGTGAACGGTTGTTCGTCGTTGCACACCACGGCACGTTCCGCTTCCCCGTGCCGACCCATGCGGGCTGCCCGATCACGGCGGGTGAGGCTCTCGGAGAGTTGGCGCATGCCATTCCCGACGGGGCGAAGTTTTTGACTCCGAGCATGGACGCCTATGTGGCGCGCTATGAAAAGGCGTCGAAATGCGTTCGTCCGCGTGACCTCCACCTCGATCAGCCCAGCCGAACCGTGACATGCCGAAACTTGAATGGTGCGACCGGCGACATGCTTCGGGTCAGGCTCGCGGATGGACGACGGAGAAGGCTCACCGTGCGAGAAGGGGCACGCCTCCAGAGTTTCCCCGACTGGTTCACCGTCAACGGGTCAGAGGGAAGTCAATTCAATCAAATCGGGAATGCGGTGCCGCCGTTGCTTGCGAAGGCGGTCGCCTCCTCGGTTCTCGCCTGTCTCGAGAATCGATCACCCGTAGGTATTCGGGGGCATAGGCGAGAGCCGACGTTGTTCTAATGAGAGAAGTCGAGACATGAGTAAACTGGACGAGAGCCAGACCATTTTGATGGCTTTTGGACTTCCCTCTGATCAACAGAATGAAGCTGCCGCTTACACGCTTCTCGCGCTGGCGGGACTAGCGGAAGATAAGGCATGGAGTCTGGCGAGTGGAGAGACGATGCGAATCCATGACATCTTGCAATTCGTCAGGATGTACGGAAAGCATTACGCCGAGAACTCACGGGAGACGATTCGGCGACGTGTATTGCACCAATTCGAGCACGCTCGGATCGTCGATCGAAACCGGGACGATCCGACACGTCCGACGAACAGCGGAAAGACCTGCTACTCTCTTACCTCGGACGCTCTCGCCGTCATCGTGGCCTATGGGACAGATCGTTTCCCCGAACGAATGGCTGACTTCCAGGACAACGACGGCCGCGTGGACCTCGTCCTCAACTGCATACAGATCGTTTCCCCGAACGAATGGCTGACTTCCAGGGCCGTCAGCCCACGCTGCTAGCCCGCTACCAGAAGGCACGTCGGAAGCACGCCGTGGAGGTCGATCTGCCCGAAGGCATTAAGGCGTTTCTATCGCCGGGGGCACACAACGAGCTTCAAGCTTCCGTCCTACGAGACTTCTGGCCGAATTTCGTCCCGAAGGCGAAGTTGCTCTATCTGGGAGACACCGCGAAAAGGGATTGGCATGTGGATGCGATGATGCTGGCCCAGGTCGGCCTCCCGTACTCCGCTCATGACAAATTCCCCGATCTGGTCTTCTGGCTCGAAGACCGCGAATGGCTCGTTCTCGTCGAGGCGGTCACGTCTCACGGGCCGGTTTCCCCCAAGCGGCGAGCAGAATTGGAAGACTTGCTGAAGGACAGCCCTCACCATCGTGTCTATGTTACCGCCTTCGCTTCCCGGAAGGCCTTCAAGCAACACATGGATGAAATCGCCTGGGAAACGGAAGTCTGGGTGGCCGAGGTGCCCGATCACATGATCCACTACAATGGGCCGAAGTTCCTTGCGCCGTTTCCCGACGAAGAGATGCCGTAGGTAGATTTGCCAAGCGGGCAGATCGAATCCTCACTTCCCCGCCGCCTTCAGCCCCGCGAGCCAACCCGTACTCCACGCCGCCTGGAAGTTGTAGCCGCCGATCGGCCCGTCGAGGTCGAGCAACTCACCCGCGAGGTACAGCCCCGGCACGAGCTTGCTCTGCATCGAGCGCGAATCGACTTCGTCGAGTGTCACGCCGCCCGCCGTTACCTCGGCCTTGCCGAAGCCCAGCGTCCCGCTGATCGGCAGGCGCAGGCGCTTGCACGCCTCGACGAGGCGCATCCTCTCGGGTCGGCTCAGGGCGGCGGCACGCCGATCGAGGGGCAGTTCCGCCGCCCCCAAGACGCCCTCGGCGAGACGGCGCGGCATCCAGACGGCGAGGACGGCGGCCAGGAGTTTTTTGCCCTCCGCCGCCGTCTCGACGCGGATTCGCTCGTCGAGCTGGGGCAGTGTCTCATCGGGGCGGAGGTCCAACTCGACTCGGAGCGTGCGTGGCGAAGGGTGACCGCTGACGACCCGGCTGATGTCGAGGATCACCGGCCCGGTGAGGCCGAAATGGGCGAAGAGCAGTGACCCCCGCCGGGCCATGAGTACCTGATCCCCCTCGACGACCCGAGCGCCGATGTCCGGCAACGTGATGCCGCGCAGTTCGCTGACCCACGGCATGTCCACGGTGATCGGCACCAGCGCGGGGCGCGGCGGGACGATGGTGTGGCCGAACGCCTGGGTCAGGGCGTAGCCGTCGCCCGTCGTGCCGCTGCCGGGGTACGATTTGCCGCCGGTCGTGAGGATGACTCGGGGTGCGTTGTACGTCCGGCGCGGCGTGCCCAGGACGAACCCCTCTTCGCATCGTTCGAGTCGGAGGAGGGGAGATTCCAGCGCCAACTCCGCGCTCGTGCGACGGAGCCGGGCGAGCAACGCGGCCAGGACATCGGCGGCCTTGTTGCTCACGGGGAATATCTTGCCCGTGTCTTCGACCTTCGTGGCGACGCCCTCGCCCTCGAAGAAGTCGATGGCGTCCTGCACGCTGAACGCCGCGAGCGCCGAGTGAAGGA
Organism: Planctomycetia bacterium; assembly: GCA_025356615.1. Classification (GTDB taxonomy): domain Bacteria; phylum Planctomycetota; class Planctomycetia; order Gemmatales; family Gemmataceae; genus JANXSH01. The sequence goes on from JANXSH010001278.1 coordinate 12,618, forward strand.
ACCGGCCCGGTGGGCCGTAGGCGGCGACGATACCCTTGTTGTCAGTGGCGTGGGTGATGTTGCAGCGCGTGCCGCCGGACATGAGGATCTTGATCCCCGTCCGCGCGGTCTTCTCGAGCAACAGGACGCGAGCGCCGGCCTCCGCCGCGCTGATCGCGGCCATCAACCCGGCGGCCCCCGCACCGACGACGGCGACATCGTAGGAGGGAGAGTCGCTCACGTCGGGTCCGCGTCGGTTGGAGGGGGACAGGCGACGATTTGCCCGCTCAGGAGGGCCTTGTGCAGTTTCTTTCGCCGGGCGAATGCCAGCCGCCGCCGCGCGTAGGCGTCCTCGAGGGTGGCGAGGCGTTCACGGAGGCGGGTCAGCGATTCGTCGCCGGGGAATCGTCGCGCATGTCGAGAGAGCCGATCGCGGACCGATTCGATCACCCGTCGGCGTGCTAGGAGACGGGCGTATCGCCCGGCCAACTCGTCGGCGAGCAGGTCGATCGTCGCCTGGGTCAACTGGCGCGAATCCTCGGGCCAAACCAGCCGACTGAACGCGATCCACTGAGAACGGGCATTCCGACACAGGTCCAGTACGGACATCGTTGCCTCTCCGCGTGGGTGAGGAGTCGGCTCATGATCCTGCCGACCGACAATGGCGTCTATTCATTGTATTCGCCGGAGGGGAGGAATGCTTGGGGGAAATCTCTAGGTGTGATTGGCTTTGCAATAGACTCCATCGTTTCGACGTAAGTCCTGATTCAATCGACTTAAATCCTTAAAAAACAGGCTTGTGACAGAATTCTATTGCAAAGCCGTTGTGATTGAAGAAGTGGGCAAATGAGACGCGCTGCCCCAAGCCCACTGGTTGCAACCGGTGGGCTTCGCCTACTTCCATCGTCACCCCCATCTGTCAGCGAAGTGACTCACCCCTGCACCCGCTGTTGCGCCCGCTCCAGCCGTCGGCTCAACAGCGACAGCGGGTAGCTCATCGCCAGGTACAGGCATGCCGTCATCAGACCGAGTTCCAGGATGAGCGCGGGGTTGTTGGTCGCGAAACTCCGGTAGCGCGCGGTCAACTCGGTCACCGCGATCACCGAGCAAATCGACGTGTCCTTGAACAGGGCGATGAAGTCGTTCGTCACCGGCGGGATGACCGTCCGCACCGCCTGCGGCACGAGGATGCGCCACAGGGCCGTCGGGTGCGACATGCCCAGCGATAGCGCCGCCTCCATCTGCCCGCGTGGGACCGAGAGGAGGCCGGCGCGGTAGATTTCCGCCTCGTAGGCGGCGTAGTTGACGGCGAGGCCGAGCACGCCTGCGGAGAACGCATCCAGCCGGACGCCGACGAGGGGCAAGAAGTAGTAGATCACCGACAACTGTAAGAGCAGGGGCGTCCCGCGGATCACCTCGACGTAGGCACCGATCGGCCAGGTCAGCCAACGGGGGCCGTACTGCCGACCGATCGCCAACGCGAGGCCGAGGGCCATCGCCAGGGGAAAAGAGATCGCCGCGAGGGTGATCGTCGTCATGGAGGCCCGCACCAGTCGTCTGGCGAACCAGGAGAGCGGCGGTCGCTGTCTCGTCTCCTCCGGCGGCCAGGTTTTGCCCACTTCCAGTAGCCCGGCCTGATCCACGTCCCAAAGGTCGTACTTCTCGAGGATGCGCTTCATCGTGCCGTCCCGCATGCACTCGCGCAGGGCGTCGTTGAGTTGCTCGCGCAAGACATCGTCTGATTTGCGGACGAAGATCACGAAGTAGTTGTTCTTCGTCGGCGCGATCGACTCTCCGATGATTCGGAGGTCTCGATACACGACCGGTTCGGTCTTCAGATACCATTTCGCCGCCGGGGTGTCCTGCACGGTCGCGTCGAGCGTCTTCTCCCCGACCCACTTCATGACGGTCGTCACGCCCTCCTCGTCGTAGGCCTGCACGGTGATGGTGTCGCCATACCGCTCCTCGAGGTAGCGATGGGCCGCGCTATCCTTGAGGACGCCCACGAGGAGCTTCTTTCGCCCTTCCTTGTGGCCGAGGTCGCCCCAGTCGCGGATCGGGCTGTCATGACGCACGAGCAGACTCAGCCGGTAGGCGAAGTAGGGGATGGTGGACGACATCACCTCTTCGCGCTGTGGGAACCACTCGTAGCCGTTGAAGATCACGTCCACGTCGCCGCGTCCGAGGTCCTGCGGCAACTGCGACCAGGTCTTGCGCACGAACTTCGGGGGCCGACCGAGTTTCGCGGCTAGATACGTCGCGATCTCCCCCTCGAAACCGCCCGGCTCGCCGTCGGGAGTCTCGATGAGATAGGGCTGTCCGCCCGTGTCGTCGCCTCCCCAACGGAGTTCATCCGTGACGACGACGGGCCGCGTCAAGAAGTAGACGCCGCCGCCCGCGAGGAGAATGGCTAGGAGCGCGAGCAGATACCACCGGCGTCGAGAGGGGGGAGTGGGCATTGGGGGCACTCGCAGTGGCTTCTGGTCGAAGAAGGAGAATCATAGCACCTGAAGCCCACCCGTTGCAACGGGTGGGGCTTGTGCGCCTCCTCGAGTGGCCCCCCCCGTCACATGTCCTTCCACAACTCCGGCCCGCTCGTCTTGCGCGCCTTACTCGGCTTGGGCTTGGCAGACTTCTTCGGCTTCGCGGCCTTCGCCGTGGTCGTCGCGGCGATCTCCTCGGGGGCGTCGTTGTCCGCCTCGCCGACGACGCGGACCTTCCGCCGCAGTTCGAGGCGGATCGACACCTCGGGGAACGGCAACTGGTCGCGGAACGTCCGCAGGACGTAGCGGAGGTAGGTGTTGTCGATCAGCTCCGGGCCGTTGGTGAACAGCACGATCGTCGGCGGATTCGCCGCCACCTGCGTGGCGTAGTAGATCTTCGGTCGGCGGTTCTGGCGCATGGGCGGCGGGTTGGCCTCGAGCGCGTCGCGCAGCACGCGGTTGAGGTCGCCGGTCCCGACGCGCGAACTCGCCTGCTTGTGCAGGGTCTGGGCGAGGTTCAACACCGCCTGGACGTTCTTGCCGACCTTCGCGGTGATGAAGGCGATCGGCACATGGTCGAGGCTCGGGAACGTCTTGCGGACGTACTCGGCCAGCGTGCCCGTCGGCATCGGGTCCATCAGATCCCACTTGTTGACGACGAAGACCGCCGGCTTGTGGTTGTTCAGGATGTATTCGGCAAGCTGCTTGTCCACCTTGCTGATCGGCTCGGGCGCGTCGAGGAACAGCAACACCACGTCGGCCCGGCGGATCGACCGCTCGGCGCGGTGCATGCTGTAGAACTCGATGTCGCTCGCCAGGCTCTTCTTCTTGCGGACGCCCGCCGTGTCGATCGCGATGAACGCCTTGCCGTCGCGCTCGAAGCGCACGTCCACGCTGTCTCGCGTCGTGCCCGCCACCTCGCTGACGATCATCCGCTCGCCCTCGGCGAGGCAGTTGATGAACGTACTCTTGCCCGTGTTGCGCCGGCCCACGATCGCCACCTTCAAGGAGATGTCGCGCGGGTACGGTTCGTCGGAGACGGCGGGCAATAGGCGCTTGATGATCTTGTGGAGTTCGGGCTTGCCGCGATTCTGCATGGCGCTGACGCAGAGCGGCTCGCCGAGGCCGAGCTTGTAGAACTCGACGGCGTCGGGGTCGAGTTCGGGCACGTCGGCCTTGTTGGCGACGAGGATGACGGGCTTGTTGGTCGCGCGCATCCGCCGGGCCACGTCGAGGTCGAGCGACGAGATGCCGCAACGGGCATCGACGACGAAGAGCAGGACGGAGGCCTGGTCGATGCCGAACTGGATCTGTTGCTCGATCTGTGCGGTGAGGTTATCGACATCCTCGACGCCCATGCCGCCGGTGTCGATCAGTTCGACGAGGCGGTCGTCGAGTTGGATCGTCGTGGCGACGCGGTCGCGCGTTACGCCGGCGGTGGGATCGACGATGGCGATGCGCCGGCCCGCCAGCCAGTTGAACAGCGAGGACTTGCCGACGTTGGGCCGTCCCACGATGGCTACCACGGGTAGAGACACGACGCACCTCTTGATGGAGAATTTCGCGATCACGCGACTCGGATGAGGTATTGTAGCGAAAACCGGGCGGCGGGGGAACGAGATTGCACCCGTGCGAAGAAAATTGCCATTCTCAGCATGCACCGGAACTTCCTCGAATACGCGAGGTTGAATGCCTCAGACCGAGGGTTCCCTCCCCCTCTAAAGTGCCCAAATGACCGTTGATAGCCCCCTCATTTCAGCCGTCGGCCGGGCGAAACTTCCTATCTGGGAGATCCTGCGATGATGTCTTTGCGCGCCTTGATGCTGATGGCGGTCCTGGCCCTGTTCGCCTCCAACGAACCCGCCTCCGCCGAGAAAGAGACCAAGAAGCACCACCACACGTTCCGCGGGACCGTGGTCCACGTCCACCACGACAAGAACCAGAAGCACCACGGCACGATCACCGTGAAGCACCACTCGGGCAAGGGCGACTCGGTGACGAAGACGTTCCGCATCAACGAATCGACCAACATCCACACCGGCGGCCAGAGCAAAGGCACCTCGACGAAGCTGCACAAGGGCTTGCATGTCGCCGTGGCCCACACCGGCCATCATGCCGACGACATCGAACTCGGGCGTGGCAAGAAGAGGTGACTGTGCAGGGACGGGAGGCACGTCCGGTTGCGCACGGCTTTTGCCTCGGCAGGAGCCTCGCCCTCCCTTCACGTCCCCACCAGTAACGCCACTTCGTCCGCCCCCAGTTCGCGCCACTGCCCCGCCGGAAGGTCGGCGAGTTCCAGTCGCCCGATGGCGACCCGAACCAGCCGACGGACCCTGTGACCGATTGCGGCGAACATGCGACGGATCTGGCGGTTTCGGCCCTCGGTGAGGATCACCTCGAATCGTGAGGTGTTCTCGCGCGTCCCCAAAAGGCGGACGGACGCCGGCCGAGTGGGGCCGTCGTCCAGGGCGATGCCTTCGCGCAGGCGCGTAAGGTTCCCCTCGTCGGGCCTTCCGGCCACCGTGACGTGATACGTCTTCGCGAGGTGATGCGTCGGGTCGGTCAGGCGGACTCCGAGGGCCGAGTCGCTCGTCAGGATCAGCAATCCCTCGGAGTCGGCGTCGAGCCGACCGACGGCGAAGACGTAGGGCAGGTCGGCGGGCAAGAGGTCGTGGACAGTCTTCCGGCCCCGTTCGTCGCTTCGCGTCGTGACGACGCCGCGCGGCTTGTGCAGCGCGAGGGTGAGGATCCGATTCGGGAGGACGCCATTCCGGCGGCGGATCGTCTGGTGATCGACATCGACCCAGGTCAGCGGGTCGGTGACGACCCGACCATCGACTTCGACCTCCCCGGCCTGGATCCAGTCCCACGCCTGGGTTCGCGACCCGATGCCCAGCTTCGAAAACGCCCTGTGGAGATGGACGCGCCTTCCATCCAGACGATCCTGCTTTTTCCGCACCTTCCGACCTTCCTTCTCGCACCGTCTACAGGGTAGAGACCTATCCGACGCGCTGTCGATCCGATAAACTTTCTCCAGTTTACCGGATCGGCACCGATCAGGGGAAGAGGACGACCGCGCCTCAGGTATATGGGGGACCATGCCCGAACTGATCGCGTGTCCTGTGTGCGATTGTCGCGTTCTCGTCAACGAGATGCAAGTGGGTCGTCGTATCTGCTGCATCAGTTGCGGGGGCGCATTCGTGGCGGGAGAACCTGCTCCGATACCCGAGCCGACCACCTACCCCCTCCACCCGGAGGAGGAATTGCCGGAGGAACCCGAGGCCGTCGAGAAAGGGGTCGTGCCCTCCCGACACCTTCAACCGCTCTGTCCGAAGTGTCATCGGCCCGTCGGGTGGGAGGATTCCGATTGTGTCCATTGCGGCCACCTGTTCGACCCGAAGGACCGACACGATCGCGTCTCGAGCCAAACGCGGAGGGACGCCCTCCCCCATCGGGGCGAACTCATCCGCCGACTCGGAAGTTACGCCTGGCTCGGGGGTTGCCTCGCGGTTTGCACGGGGCCTCTCGCGATGTTATTCGCGCTGGGTTGCGGCCTATCGGCGTGGTGGATGGCGTGGCAGGATCTCGCGGGAATGGACGCCGAGCTGATCGACTCCACCGGCAGGGGAGCAACCGAGGCCGGACGGAACAAGGCAGTCGCCGGCATTCTCCTCGCCCTCCTGACCGGCGTGTTCTGGACCCTGGCCGTCATCGTTTTCTTCAACTGACAACTGATAACTGACGGGGCCGATTTCACTCGCACCCTGCTCGACCTGACCCGCGAGGAACTATGCCTCAGATCACAAGCTGTCCAGAGTGTAGCAAGCAACTGCGTGTGCCGGACGAATTGATCGGCAAGAAGGTGAAGTGCCCCGGCTGCGCCACCATGTTCATCGCCGAGTCGGACGACCAGGAAGAGGAAGAGGCACCGCCAGCGAAGAAAGCCCCGCCGAAGGCCGACGAACGCGACCGATCGGATGGCGTCGCCTCGGCCCCGCGCGGCAAGAGGCGGGACGAGGACGACGAGGACGACGCACCGCATTCGCGCGGACGAGACCGGGACGACGAGGACGAGGAGGACGCCCCTCGCAAGGCCGGGCGGGGCCGGTCGGAGGGCGTCACCTCGACCCCGCGCGGCAAGCGAAGGGACGAGGAAGAAGACGCATCGCGTTCGCGAGAACGGGACCGGGACCGCGACGACGAGGACGACCGCCGGCCATCGCGCAGCCGGCGAGATGAGGATGACGATGAGGATGACCGGAGGTCGCGGAAGCGACGCGATGAGGAGGATGACGACGACGATCGCCCCAGGGGCAGGCGCCGGGACTACGACGAGCCATCCATTGGGGAGCAGGGGCGAGGGTGGCAGAAAACGCGGACCGGCATAAATTTCGTCGTCATTGGCGGCTGGCTTTCCCTGAGCCTCATTGGGCTTGCGATCCTTTTCTCGGGCATTCTGCTCTTGATGGGTGGCGGCATGGTTACGTCGTTCGGGTCGGGGAATTTCGGAGGAACCGCGAGCGGTGCCGGAGCGATGACGGTGCTGGGGTGCGGATTCGGCATTCTGTTCCTCCTCCTCGGTCTGACGAGCTTCGTCCTGCTCATGGTCGGGACCGGCTTCTGCATGGCGACGCCCAAATTGCGAGGCCAGTCGATGAAGGGGTTGGCGATGACGGCCTTCTTCCTCTACGTCGGGGCAATAGTCGTGTACCTCTTCGCTCTCATCCTGAGCAGTGTCTCGTTCGCGGGCGTCATCGTTTCATTCGCGGCGATGCTTATCTTTTTCGCCGGACATGTGGTGTGGATGGTGTACTTACGACTGGTGTGCAACTACTTCCGAGATATTACGCTCGCCGGAACCGTTCTGACATGCCTGATCGCCCAGATCGCCGTCCCTGTTGTGATGTTCATCGTCTTCTTCATTCTGGGATTCATCATGGCCAGTGCGGGGACAGGTGGGGCCGGGGCAATCGTCCTGATGGTCCTCTATTTCCTGTTCTACCTGATCATGATAGGCATCTACATCTGGTACATCTTGACCCTCCAGAAAGTTCGCGATCTCGTAGAGTTCAAGGCCGACAAGATGTGATCCGTCCTCGAGTCGCGGACACTCCGAAGCGTCCGCGACTACAATATTCACTCGCCGGGATCGAATGACCCTACAAGGGCGTTGTCCTTCCTCGTATTCCGCTCGATGGACTCATCATGCCGATCATCGTGAGTTGTCCCAGCTGTTCCGGCCAACTCCGCGTGGCCGACGATCTCATTGGGCGCAAGGTGCGCTGCCCGGCATGTAGCACTACGTTCGACGCGGCGGCCCCCCCCCCTCCGACGCCGGCCCCCAGGGCCAATCCGTCCGAGTCGGAAAAGGTGGACGCCTGGAAGTTCCTCGACCTGGAACTGAAGTCCGACCCGTTGCCCCCGCGCGGGCCAACTCCCCGCCCGATGTTGGAACTCGAGGACGACATTCCGGTGGCCCCCCGCGACTCGTCGCCGCCTCGGGGCGAGGAGCCACGCCCGCGCGCCCTACTCAACGACGACCACGACGACCTGATCCCCTGCAAGACCTGCGGGCGGATGTGTCACCACGACGCCCGCCGCTGCTCCCACTGCGGCGAGCGATTCGAGAGCGACGACGAGGACCACCCGCGCCGGCGTCGGCCGCGCCGCGACGAGCGCCGCGACACCGAGCCGCACCGCGCCGGCTTCGTCCTGGCGATGGGCATCGTCAGCCTGGCGCTGCTCCCGCTGTGCTTCCTGTCGCTGTTGAGCATCATACCCGGCCTGATCGCCTGGATCTGCGGCCGGGCCGACTTGCGAAAGATGCGCGAGGAGACGATGGACCCCGAAGGCGAAGGCTCGACCCAGGCCGGATGGATCTGCGGCATCATCGGCACCTGCCTGAGCGTCGTCATCTGGCTGGGTTGCGGCACGATGCTCGGGATGGCGTGGTACGAGCAGATCCAGGCCAGCCGGAACATGAATCAGCCGCGATTCAACCAGCAGCCGGCACCGCCGAAGCCCGTGCGGTAGTTCTGAGAGCGTGTGAAGGAATCGGTTTGGGCGATCCGGGAGCGTTAGCGACCGGAGTGATCGACCGGAGTGATCGACCGGCGACCTCCTCTAGTCTTTACGATACTCCAAGCAAACCTCCGGTCGCTAACGCTCCCGGCTCGCCCAAACCGATTCCTTCACACGCTCTCAGAACTACCGCACGGGCTTCGGCGGTGCCGGCTGCTGGTTGAATCGCGGCTGATTCATGTTCC